>CAYGGB010000098.1:0-4354 GCA_964349295.1 uncultured Candidatus Peribacteria bacterium
TCATCTCGGCCATTTCACCGCGTGTCAGAAGAGAATCCAGTTTTGCGACGGATGGCGGAATAGCTTTGGATGCTTCCAAAGCCGTTACGTATCCTTCGTACCATTCGTTGCCGCTTTGTTGGATCTGTTGCTTGTAGGCGAGTGAAAGGATCTTACTGGCTTCGACGAAGTTGATGGTGCGCTCCGGGTGAAAGAGGCCGTCGGGATAGCCAGAGATGAGTTCTTCCTCCTTTGCAGAACAGACAAATTCCGCGAACCAGTCACTTTTCTGGACATCGGGAAAGCATGAATAGTTCTTCGGAAAATTCCAGTAAGCCGGTCCGAAACTCATCATAACGATCTTCAAAAATTCCGCGCGATTGATCTGGGCGGTCGATTTGAAGCTGCCATCCGCGTATCCCTGAAGCAGGCCGTCACTCTGGAGCGCATTGATGGCTGTGGAATATTGCGTCGACGTTTTCACATCGGTGAACGACGCATAAGCGGGAACCAGCTGCAGTCCGAAAAGAAGAGTCGCCGCGATGGCGAGAAGACGGTGGAAGCGTGTCATAGAAAAAGAGGGGAATCGTGTACACCAAGCATAACGGATGAAAACGCCGGAAGTTACAGGCGCGCCTCGACTATCTCCGCTATTTGCGCCGAAACCTCCTCTTTTGTTCCCGACGTGTCGATCATGTGAATGCCGGGATGTTCTTTCGCCATTCTCCGGTATCCGTCATGAATCGTCCGTTGCAGCTCCTCCCGTTCGAAGACTTCTTTTTCCTCGCGCTTTGCCATCCGTGTCAGCGAGATGCCGATGGGGGGAAGTGTGAAGAAGACGCAGTCCGGTTGTATGAACTTCATGTTTATTTTTTTCAGTTCAGTGGCATCAATATTCTGCGCTTCTGCATAGACAGTCGTTGAGTGCCAATAGCGGTCGCAGACGACAATCTTCCCGTCAGCGAGTGCCGGCTCAATCACATTCTGTACATGCCACTCACGGTCGGAGGTGAACAGCATCTGGAGTTCGAGCGGATCAATGGCGCCGGAGTTCAGATAGTCGCGGATCTTTATCCCGATCGGGCCGTCCGTCGGTTCCGATGTCTGCAACACGTCGCGCCCCTCTTTTTCGAGCCGCTCCGCGAGGAGTTTTGCATGGGTTGTGGTGCCGGTGGCGTCGGGGCCGTCGAGGACGATGAAGAGGGGTCTGCTCATGGGAATTACTATAGCAGAGACTTTTTCCCGGATTTTCTTTCATGACCGCAATTTCCGCAGCAACTATCGGGGAATAGTTGTGCGGCGGAGGACGCTTGTGTCTGGCGGAGCATCTTTCCCCAATGCGAGTCTCTTGTGCGGGAGAATCATGGACATCGCCATCAGATCGCCGTAGTTCCACACCTGTTCAAAGAGTGCCCGTTGTTCCCGCAGTATCGGATCGATGGAATTGCTCACATGATCGTAGATATTGCGATCGCTGTTTTTCAGCTTTCCTAGAATGCTGTTGTTCAGAAACCAGTCCAGCTTCTTTTGAGGATCGTATTCCGCACCTTTCTTATGCGTCTCAAATAACGACTCTATTTCCGCATTGCTCTGAGTGCGATCCTGAATGAATTCTTTGCTTTTCAATACTGCCTGACTCAACGGGGTCTTTCCCGTGACGAGAGTTTTGGTGGGCCGTCTGATTCCCTCCACTGGATGATAGAGTGCGAGAATATCGTCGGCCATTTTTTCATCGACAGGATCCTGATGCCATTCCTCTGGCCTCGGAAAAGTATTTCTTACCTGTCCCGTAAACTTATCCACGTCCTGCACGCCATGGAAAATCAGAAATCCGTATTGTTCGATCAGATCTTTGAACACAGCGTCCTCATCTCCATACAGGAGTTCATTCATTCTGTTTTTAGAAATTTCCCCCCCGTTTTTCGTCCTGATGCGCAGCCCGAACTGCGGGAATTTCTTATCCGGAAATTCGGGCAGAATGATCTCGGCGTTCATCCCTTTAGGGGCAGAAGACGGGGTGTGAACCATAGTAATAATATAAAACAAATTCTATAAATAGCAAGTACCATGAACAGGACGATAATGCCTGTTTTGGTCTGATATTTCAAATGTATCGTTTTTATCATCAATCGTTCCCGATTGCTCAGATCTCTGTCCACATTTGATTGTATCTCTGCAGTCGTTTGATACCATGCCGCACCGTTCATTCACATTCTTCGTACCAGGAAATCCGTTCATTTCGAGCGGAATATCACCATTCTTTAACAGGAGAATTGTCATGCACAACAGTCGCGCGAGTCGGAAGCGTCAGAAATCAAAAGCGCCCGAGTACAAGCGCCGCGTCTATGCCTTCACAGGAAGGAAGGCGAGGTTTGTCCGTCCGTCAACGAAGAAACCCGTCGCGTCGTCAGTGAAGACCATCACGAAAGTGGCGGATCTCCCACCTCCGCAACGTCCGCCTGAGTCGTTGCCAGATGTGAAAGACACGTTGTTTCACACGAGGATGGCAATTCATCACTAATGGAATGGTGATCTCTCCCAGGTCCGCGTCATTGACGCGGACCTGGGGAACTATGTGAATGGATTTCCCAGTACTGATTTCAGCACGCGTGACTGGCGCGCGTCTTCCAGTGAGGTGAAATTAATGAAGGATTATGAAGGGCATAGCAAAAGGGACCCCGGAGGGTCCCCGTTTGCCTGTTCGATTACGTGCCCTTTTTGGGCAGAGGAAGAAATTTGTCATCCGGATGGACCGCCATCCAGAGGCTCAATTCCCGCTTTTTCTCGCTATCAACAGTCGCTGCGAGCAAAATCAACTTGTCTGTCTTCTTCTCACGCATCATGCGCAACAAGAAGGAGAGGTTGACTGGCAGTTCGTCGAGCAGTCGGTCTTTGCTGAAGACTTCCCCGCCGATGAACCAGTGCGGTGATTCATCGTACGGGTCCGTGCTCGCGGCCCAGCCTTCACCATGAACTTCCACCCGGCTGAAAAACTTGTAGGCGATCGTGCCTGCCGGACAGTCGTTCGGATTGATTTCGTTGCGGGACACAACTGCGCAGACCTCGTCTCGCACGTTCTCTCCCTCGAAAATGACGAAACGAACGAACTGTTTCTCGAACTTCTTCAGATCAAGATCATCAGACATCAGTCGACTCCTTGCGTAATGAAAGAACAGGCAGCCCAGCCAACACAGTCGGGCGTTCTGTTCAAACAGATTTCCCGGTTGACCGGTCGGGTATTAGAGGGTTTTGGAAGGGGAAAGTCAAACGGTTCCCAGCGCGCGTCTTCGACGTTCAATGGAACGACTACAACTACAACAAGTATTTTTCTTTGAGAATAGACATCATATTTTCATTTCTTTTCTCTTTTGCCTTCGTCAAATCCTCTTTGAATTGATCCTATAGTTAACAAAATATATGCAACAATTCGCGGGGAAAACCCTAACGAAAGAAAAATAAGCAGCAAGAACCACAAATTATAGGTTGCGGCTATTCCCATAACTCCCACTAAGGCTGTGATAAACATGAGAAGTTTCCTGATAAATCCCCGTGGTAACCAATCGCGAAACAAAGAGCCAGTCATATAGGCGAGAAGATTTGGATTTTTCTCCTGCACAATTCCTCTCAATTCTTTGTCGTTGAGAATGGTTTTGTATAGTTCATGTTCTGCATCTGAAAGTTTTATCATGCTAAAAATCAGTAGAAAATCGTCTTTAGCATACATTTTTCTTACGAGTGGTCTAGATGCTGGATTGAAGGCTTATTTTTGTGATGCATCGCGAAGAATCTGAAAGATCGGAACTCAGGCTCAAAGATTCGTGTCTTGGATAGGCTCAATTAGCCAATTTCCCTCCTTTAAAACCAGATATGCTCTTCTCGGCTGATCTCTAAATTGAGGAGTTGGAAGATTCGACTTAAGAGTGTATGAAATCCTGTAGCTAAATACTTTGGTTGTTTTTGTGGATTCACCAATTTCTTCGTTGATGGGGCTTATACTCAGGGGGCCTTTCATGCTGTTAATCCACATTTCGAGTTGGTCTGTTTGATATGGGATTCTGACTTTTGCATTTTCAGTAAGTAATTCTCTCGCCTGATCAAATTGATGAAGATTCAACTTTCTGTAAAAAATTGAAAGAGCTTCCTTCGCCCTTTCTGTCTCCTGATCAATTTTAATTTCTGGAACCTGAATTTTATTCACAATGTAGTTTTCAGTTTTGTTAAATGAAAGAAAATTAAAATTTGGCGAAAAGATACTCATTCCGCCTATTCCAACAAGTGATAGGCCTCCTAGCATTCCGGTAATCAGTTTGCCTTTTTTCTTCATAAAAGAAGCCCCCGCTTTCGCGGGGGCTGTAAGTGACTAAAAGTCTCCGCC
>CAYGGB010000099.1:0-4288 GCA_964349295.1 uncultured Candidatus Peribacteria bacterium
GCCTTTCAAACTCCTTGATGGCGGCCTTCACGGAGGCCTCCACGGAGGGGTCCATGCCGTCGATGAAGTACTCCCGCGGGATACCCACGCGGAGGCCCTTCACACTTTTTTTGATGTCTTCGCGGTAGTCCGGGACCGGCCGGTCAGCCGTTGTTCCGTCCATCGGATCCTTTCCGGCAATTGCCTGGAGGATGATCGCCATGTCTTCGGCGGTCCTGCAGAGAGGTCCGATCGTATCCAGTGAACTTGCCATGCTCATCACGCCGTACCGGCTGGTGCGGCCGTAGGTCGGACGTATGCCGGAGACGTTGCAAAAACCCGCTGGCTGGCGGATAGAGCCGCCTGTGTCCGTTCCAAGGGCGAAGAGTGCTTCGGATGCTGCAAGGCCTGCTGCAGAGCCTCCTGACGAGCCTCCGGCGACACGCGTGAGGTCCCACGGATTACGCGTCACTCCGTAGCACGAGGTTTCCGTCGAAGCGCCCATGGTGAATTCGTCCGTGTTCGTCTTGGCGATGCTGATGGCGCCGGCCATCTTCAGGCGGGATGTTGTCGTGCTGTCAAAGGGCGGAATGTATGTGCTCTCCCGCAGAATATTGCTGCAGGCGGTGGTCGGGACGCCTGCCTCGCAATACACGTCTTTTGTGAGGTAGGGGATTCCCGAAAGAGGGGAGTCAAACAAACCTTTTGAGTCCATTTTTTTTGCTTCCAGAAGGGCTTTTTCGAAATTTCTATAGACGATCGCATTCAGCTTTTTATCGACAGCCTCAATCCTGTCTATGCATGATTGCGTGAGCTCTGCTGCACTGATTTTTTTTGTTCGCAGCTGTTCATGGGCCTGGGAGATGGTGAGCGAAGAAAGCATAGCGCGGCCTTTCTGGCCGCAGAGGGGAAGGGGATTACCCGTGTGCGGATGGGGTGACGATCTGGTGATCGGCTGAGGGGAGGGGACTGCAGGCGAGAAGAGCATCGGGAAGCGTTCCTGCAGGCCGGATCGCATCTTCACGGAAGACGTTCGTCTGGCCTGTCACCTGGGCTGTCGGTTGCACGTTTTTCGTATCGACCTCGGTCAACATATCGACGTACTGCAAAATGGACGTCATTTCTTTGGCGAATTTTTCAACTTCAGCCTCCGTCAGCGTCAAGCGGGCGAGCTTCGCAATATGCCGGACCTGATCTTTGGTCAGAGCAGTCATGTTTTGAGAGTATCACGATGGCCTCCGGATTTCATTCAATCCTCTACCCCCTTTGCTCCCTTTTACCCCCTTTGTCGCGCTCCTTTGTTCCTTTTGTTCCTTCTGTGTTGCTCTTTCCCGACACTCCCGGTTCCCTCTGTCCTATCCGTCCCGTATCCTCTTGATATGCAATTGCAACGCCTGCGAGGCCGTAAAATCTGTGATTATCTCATCCGAAAGGGGAACGTCTGGCGGGGGCGCCATATGTATATCCGCTGGCTGTCGGGCCATCCGCGCCATCCTGCTGCTAAAACAGATCTCCCCGCCATCTATGCCGGCACACTCGCGTCCACGAAACTCGATAAATCCGCGGTGAAACGCAATCGTATGCGCAGGCGGTGTCGTGAGGCTCTTCGGCTTGCTCTTGGAGAAATGTCCACGGTTTCGCAGCCACTGCAGTTGTTGATCGCCCCCCGCTCCTCTAGCCTAGGTGCTCCATTTGCTGCGCTGCAGCAGGATATTCACTCTTTTCTTTTCTCCCATGCCCGAAGCCAAAAAATCCAATAACGTCCTCCAGTTCGCCATCATCTTCATCGGGCTCTACATTGGGATAAATATTCTGTTTGGAAAAATTTTCCCTACCCAGGAGCAGACACAGCAGATGCCTGGTCCGGTGCTGACTGCCGGTTCCAGTTTTACCATTGGCACACATCCCGTGCTGACGCTTCTCAACAGGCCCGCGGATTCCAGGTCCATGGGGATTGAGGGATGGTTCCAGGCCAAGTGGTGCTCGATGCAGAGGATGGTCACAGGAACGCCTTCCGCACATGAATGCGCAACAAAAGCAGTCGTTTCCACTGGAACGTCTCTCACGCTCGAAAGTCGCTGCCCAGAGCCACCTGTTGATGTTTTTGCAGTCGAGAATCCGGGAACATCATCCGAGAAAATCATGCCCCTGAATGCGTCCGGAGCCACTGTGGCGCCCTGCGATCCGTCGGTCGCGCTTGCTCCGGGAGAGAGTGCCGATATCACGATGGCCCCCTGGAAATATTCTCTCTTTGAGAAGGTCGGTGTCTACGAAGCACGCATTCCCGGACAGACTGCTTCGGGGGTCAACACAACATCATCAGGTGCCGTTGCAGCCTCCGTTGCAACAGTCCGTTTTGGCGTCGTCGAGCCGAACGTTTTTGTGAAAGCGTTCCGCACGTTCATCTCCGCGCCATTCCTGAATTTCCTCATTCTGATCGCATCCGTCACGCCCGGTCACAACCTGGGAATCGCCATCATCATTCTGACGCTGGCGGTCAAACTTGTGCTTTTTTTCCCCACGCAGCATGCCTTGGAAGGACAGAAGAAAATGCAGATGCTGCAGCCGAAACTCAACGCCCTCAAGGCCAAATACCGGGATGATCCCAAGCGGATCCAGGAGGAGACGATGAACCTCTGGAAAGAGCACAAAATAAATCCGTTCCAGAGTTGTCTTCCCATGGTCGTCCAGTTCCCGATTCTCATCGGACTTTTCTATGTGATCCGCGACGGCAGCGATCTCGATCTCTCCCGGCACCTTATTTATTCCGTCTACCAGAATCTTCCGTGGCATTTTGGAACCGCCTTCCTTGGACTCGATCTTCTCAAGCCGAATATCGTCGTGATGCCGCTGCTGCTTGTGGCCCTGCAGTTTCTCCAGATGAAGCTGACATTCAGCATCCAGAAGCGGAAAAACAAGAAACAGGAGGTCATTGATGTCGCTGCGCATGGCAAAGAAAAAGACAAAGAGAAGTCTCCGCAGGACCCACAACAACTCGTGATGCTCTACGGTTTGCCGCTGATGATCGGTGTCTTTGCCCTGCAATTCCCGTCAGCCGTGGCGCTGTACTGGGGTATCTCCACGCTCTTCGCAATAGGGCAGCAGATGATTGTGAATCGGGAGCATTTACGTGTCTAATGATTGCGGATTTCGGATTTCGAATTTCGGACAGAAAGATAGCGAATAAATCCGCCAATCATTCGTCCGATTTTCTCTGTTCTTTCGCGTATTCTTCCAAAATTTTCCTGATCTATATATTGTTCATCAAGCGCATCATAAAGTTGTGCCCGGACCTCTCCTGCAGATCGTTTTGCATATCCTAGAAATTGGATAAATTCAGGATTGGTTTGTGCTTCCGCGCCCTCAGCGACGTTGTACATAACTGACCGTGCAGCGCGTGTTATTTGATCAATAAAATCGAAATCTTTCCTTACTCGTTGATGCCTGCAAATCGTACGAACTTCGCGCACCAATATGCGGGCTTCTTGCCAGATTTCCATGTCTTCGAACTTGTGAGAAGTACTCATGACCGTATTGTGATGCTATCTATTTGGATGGACAGAGGTCAGAGAGAAGATTCTTTTTAGTATGTCAAATATTTGGCTTACAGATGTCATAAATTCAGTTCCACACCCCTATGGAACGTCCCGTAATCCGCACTCCGTAATCCGAAATCTCAAGCTACCCCTATTTCTTTGCACAGGTAGACATCTTGGATTGCATTGAGGATTTGGATCCCCTCTTCGACGGGCTTCTGAAAGGCCTTTCTCCCCGAAATCAGCCCCGTTCCGCCAGCGCGTTTGTTGATCACCGCAGTCATCACAGCTTGTGCCAGATCGTTCTCGCCGGATGCGCCGCCGGAGTTGATCAGACCGATGCGGCCCATGTAGCAGTTGGCAACCTGATAGCGGCAGAGATCGATCGGATGATCGGAACTCAGGTCCGAGTACATTCTCTTGTCGAGTTTCCCGTACGAACTGTCGCCCGTGTTCAGGGCGGTGAACCCCCCATTCACTTCCGGTAATTTCTGCTTGATGATGTCGGCCTGCAGCGTGACGCCCAAGTGATTTGCCTGTCCCGTCAGGTCCGCTGCGAGATGATAATCCACGCCACCTTTCTTGAATGATGAACTGCGGAGATAGCACCATAACACCGTGAAAAGCCCTAACTGATGCGCTTTTGCGAAGGCCTGTCCTACTTCAACAATCTGCCGTCCCGACTCAGGCGAGCCGAAATAAATCGTTGCACCCACGCCCGCAGCGCCCATGTTTGCCGCCGGGCTCGGCGTGGATGCAGCCCTGGCTATGCC
>CAYGGB010000100.1:0-4187 GCA_964349295.1 uncultured Candidatus Peribacteria bacterium
TTCCCGGACTGGCAACGACGTCAGTCAACCGGACAGGACATGAGATGCGCAACGCAGCCAAGTGGGGCCTGGGCGGTGCGGTCGGACTTGCCGCAGCCTCCACAGTCGCCTCCGGAGGAATCGTTCCGGCCGGACTCGCCGTGGGTGCCGGTATCGGCTACGGCGGAAATCTGGCCTATCGGGTCTGGAACCGCCTGGTGAACCGCGAAGGCAGCACGCTCCCATCATCCGGGAACGGACATGCCGCTGCGGCCAGTCATCCTGTTGCAGCCCACGCCGAACCTGATCATCACATGGCCGCCTGATCATCTATCCCCTCCAAAACCCGAAACCCGTAACCATGATCCACTCTTCCTCCTCCTCCGGCTTCTCATCGCTGCTGCACTTCGGAAGAAGTGCGCTGGGGAATGTTCTGGGGAATACGCTGGGACGCGAATCGCGCCTGTGCTTCCAGCACGGCCCCGACCGTCCCGCAAACCAGGGCGGCCCCGAGAGCCCGATCATCAGCGGTATCAATTCGCTCGCATCCAGCGTCATTCAGGGACTCGGGAATCTTCTGGATGCTGATAATGCGAACAACCGCGTGACGAGGGCGAATCTGAACAATGCGAATCTGTGGATCACGGCATTCGGCCGCAACGAGGTCTTTACCGAGCCACAGACAAGCCCCTCTTCGTTGACAGTTCCGTTTACGCCGCAGGACCTGCTCAGGACAAAGACTCCCGGGCAACGCGCGGAACAGTTCTATGCGTTTATCAACGAAGTCCTGCCACCCAACGTGGTCCGCAGACTGATACCGGCGCCCGCAGCGGCAGGCACCCCTCCGGATGCCGCAATCAAAACCCGTCTCCTCAGTACTGTCGGTATCTTCATGGGCCTGCGGACACCGGATGCAACCTCGGATACCGAAACTGTCCGCGAGGCATATGAAGAAATTTACAAACCGAACGAATTCGGACCGATTTACCAGGACTACCGCGAACTCGTCCGCAACATCCGCGCAATCACGGGCCTCACGCCCGCGCCCACCATTGAACAGCTCGGAAACCGTGAACAGCTCCTGCGGATCATCGATGAACAGCTGAGCCGCGGAAGCGTGCTCCCTGCAGGACGCTACATGCGTTTTGTCGGATGGCTCCGCACCTGCTTCCCCACTGATGCCGTTGCCACTGCATCTGTTATTGGCAGCGCACTGACGCCGGGCGCTGGCCCCACTCTTGCCGGAACACTGCCAATGATGGCGAGCGCTCCTGCCGCCCGGGCCGTTGCCGAAGCCCGCTTAAAGGCACTCTCAGATCAGCTTCGTCGCGATGATCTCTCGGGCGAACAGGTCAAACTCAAGAACGAACAGATGTACGAAAAACTCAACAAAGGAGTGCGCGAGGATGCCGAGCGCCGCAACCGCTCGTTCCTGCAGAACTTCGAGATGATGGAACCGTGGCAGCAGTACGCCGTGATCGGTCTCGGTCTCTTTGCCGCTTACAAACTCTGGAAAAAGGACGGCCGCTTCCTGGGCGTGATCCCCTACTGGACCATCCCCACAGGCGTCGTCGGCTACTACCTTTATAGGAGACTCATGATCGGCGATCACGACGCGCTCAATACCATCACGAGCAATATCCAGACGGGAGTGAACAGCGGCATCGATTTCGGTCGTTCGTTGTTCCCCAACGGCACCTTCCCTCCGAGCATTGCGGAGCAGGATCAGCAGCGGATGGCGCTGATGTCACGGTATCTGGATGAAAGGGCTTTCCTGAGCGCCTTCCCGGTCGCCGCGCCAATGATGACGGTCGCGCAGATCAAGATGCGTCACTTCGCCGGCAATGCCTTTGAGGCAACAATGATCCCGGGCGACCGCATCAAATACTCGCTGTATGGTGATCCGCAGAGTGCCCTCTATCGCGAGGCACAGGGCATCATCAAGACCCGCCGCTACGACGGCGATACGCTGCACAGGATTTTCTTCACCCACAACGAGCAGATTGCGCAGGGCGTGGGATCGGTCTTCTACCAGCTCGCCACACGCAATCCCCGAAACCGCGACCGTGTGAAGATCATCGAGGACGCGCGGAGCACGGCGGGCACCATCACCTCCGGAGGAACCTCAAGCCTCAGTTACGATAATATCCGCAATCCTGCCATTAAGCGCGACTTCCTCGCGATGATCACCGAAGGACAGAACATCGCGCTCACACAGTACCCCGACAAATCACTCGTCGAACTGATCGAGATGTTCATGAGCGACCAGCGCGCCCGTGTGGAACGTCCTGATAATGCGCAGCGGGTGGAGGCGCCGGGAACAATAAGAGGAGCGAACCAGACACGCGAATGGGAGAGAAAGCTGTATGCAAACGCACTCGCACAGCCACTGACACCTGAACGGAACACCAGCACCGAACCGATCAAGAAAGATTTCGATGAATTCCTGACAAACAGCCGGCAGCTCAACATCGTCGAGGAAGAGGGTACCGAACGTCTGAAAGAATTTGTGCAGCGTCTCTGCAACGATACGTCCAAACCGCTCCCGGACATTCTTCATGCGATTGAACGCCTGAAGTATGCGATCCTCCTGAGCGCTGCAGCACGGGGAGGAAACAGTCCCCTCACGGAGACAAATATCAACGACATGCTCGGTCCCCAGGGCGGCCCCACATCCATCGTCAACATCACGGCAACGCTCTCCTCCATCACCAACTCCATCAACCAGAACCTGCGACTCTTCAGCAACTTCCAGGAAATCAACACGCTCACCAACGTCGACAACGTCCTGAGCCAGCGCTTCTTTGCAGGAGTGAACAGCGGCACAGGTGGGCTGGCGGAACTCCGCAAACAGCTCACGTCACACAAGGCGCGCTTCGACAGACTTCGCAATTCCGCACAGGCTGCGACGATTTTCGTGAACGCGATTGAGACACACGATCCGGGTGTCATTGGACGCTTTGGCGGCACACCAAAAGAAGGCCGGGAGCGCCTGATCCTCTTTGTCCAGCGCCTTGTCGCCTCACCGCAGTACCAGCAGTTCACCCGCGACGGCGAAAAGTACTACGCACAGCGCGTGATGAACGACGTCGTGATGGCGCAGATGACCACGCACCAGAGCAATGGCAACCACGTTCTCGACAACGACATCAACACCCGCTTCATCAGCCCGATCGAGGAACAGAACCTGATCACCAACAACACGTTCCTCCTCAACAACATTCTCGGACCGAACGAGTCGCAGCCGCTCAATGGCATGTGGGCGGGGATGATGATGCGGCAGTTGCTGGCAAATTTCGTGACAGCCCCCCCTCCAACGCCCACTGATCCCGGATTCAATCCGGCCATAGAGGCCAGCCGCATACAGGCAGTGAACAATACGCGACAACTTGCATGGCTCTATCTCGCATTGCAGCCGATGGCCGCGGGTGCGATGTCCTCACCAGCCGGAACGGCGCTTGCGGCAACCACGATGCTCGGCTCAGCGAGCCCGCTCATCATCGGCGGAACTGCTCTGGCCCCCCGAGGAATGACGCCGGCGAACATCGATGTGCAGTTGCGGTCGAGGGTGAGGACGGTGGCGGTGGGGTTTGCGGAAAATTTTGAGACGACGTTGAATGGAACCCCACCGAACGGTGGCACTGCAGCAACGAGAATTCTTCTTAATCAGCCGAGTTATCGGCTTAGTGGGGACAGTGTGCACGAAGGGCTGAGCGACATTATTCGTACGATGGAGTTACTCGGTATGACGGTGGGAGGAGATGCGGACTTGATTCAGCGGCTAAAGAATATGCCGACTATTCTAGCAGACGCAGAACGCCGACGGGATAACGCTGAGAGAGTTGAGGTACCGAATATGACGCGCCCTGAAGAACGAGCCATGTACGAAATCCGGAATCAGCCACTTATGGTAAATCGCGAAAATTCGACAAAACTCATTCGTGCAGAATTCCAGTCATTTTTGGCATACTGTCGGCGACCAACGTTTGAAATAATTGATGAGCCGGCACAGAAACTTCTTAGTGATTTTTCCGATCAGATCCTTAATGATACTACGAAAACTGCACAAGAAATTCTTCTGGTCCATGAACGTCTGAAGTATGCCATTCTTGTAGGTTCAGCTACACGGTCAGGAAGCAAGCTCGGACAACCGGAAATTGACCGCATCCTCGGAACACATACCGGACCGCGGCCTGTTATAGATATTC
>CAYGGB010000101.1:0-4186 GCA_964349295.1 uncultured Candidatus Peribacteria bacterium
CAGCACGATCATGCCTTCGTCGTTCTCTTCTTCCAGCACCAGTGCCGCCACCTCGTCGCCCAGCTTGAGCTCGCGGAATGTGTTGAACGAATCGCGGAGTTCGCGGCCCGAGACGATGCCCGTGGCCACGCCGCCGATATCGATGAGCAGTTTGTTCTTTCCACGGTAGACGACGTTCCCCTCGATCAATTCGCCGGGCTTCACGCGGATCGGCATAAGCGCGTCCTTCATCAGCGCATCCATGATCGGGTTTGATTTTGCTTTGACTGCGGTTTTGGGTGACATAAAAAGATGGGGTGCGAGAGGGGAGAGGTAAGGGGTCCACAGTCCTCGCACGAGCGGCTGGAGAGTGAGGTGATTATAGGGAGGAGTGAGGGTTTGTCAAAGGCCTCGTGAGAAGAGTCCAAGGATTCCAAAGAGTCCAAGGACTAGCTGGCAATGAGGTAGTGAAACGGGAAAAGTTCATCATTCCTTTTCCAGCTGGTCCTTGGAAACCTCGGACTCTTTGGAATCCTCAACACACACGAATCACGCGGGCACTACAACGTCGTCCTGTCCACCTTCAGCTGATCATCCGCTGGCAGCTTCTGTTCCTGGCTCGCCCGGGGATTGTAGATTTGGTAGTAGAGTTCGATGAGTTCGTGGGTGCTCATGCGCTTGTTGCGCAGGCCGATGTTTTCGAGACCCGCCTGGACCAGAGTGACGCGGTCTTTGAGTCCGTGGCTGCCTGCGGCGAAATCGCGGGACCGCTGGGCGGCCTTTGTGGCGGAATCGTCGGGACTGATCCACGAGAAAAACTGTTCGAGGAGACCGTGGTGGCGCGCGGACTGGTCGAACGGAACCACCACGTAGAACCGTTTTTGCATGATGTCGGCGACGTCGATGAGATGTTCGACGAAGTTGGCGTACGAGAACGTCTGGGATTTGAGCAGCGGGTTCTGTTGCGTTTCGCCGAGCTTGCGCAGGTGGATCAGGTACGGATCGATGTTCATCTTCGAGGACCGCACGACGATCTGCAGCGGGAAACTAAGCGTATTCACGAGGCCTTCATATCCGGCAATGATTCCCTGCTGCTCCATTTCGCTCTTGAGATTGAAGTTGAGCGCTTCGACCTGCAGGACCGCACGGAGCCCGCCGTTTTTGAGCATCACGGTGTCGTTGCGGATCTCCGCAATCGGCAGAAACCGCTGGGTCGACACCAGCGCGGTTTTCTTGCGGCTGCGCACCGTGCTTTTTTCCGCGTGAACCGGATCTGATCCGAAGAATCCCATTATGCGGTGGGGGGAAAGATGTCGCGGAAGACGGAGAGATCGCTTGACTGGGGTGCGGACGGGACTCCCGGTGTGACCGCAGCAGGGGAGTCGACCTGGATGCGCGCGGGGTTCACAGGAGCCTTCTGGATGACCGGACTCGAGCCCGGGGAAACACTGTCCTCAGCGACAATCGTGCCTTTCTCTTTCGATCCTGCCTCCACCTGATCGACGACGGATGTGAGCTGTGCGATCTGTTCCGAGGCGCTCGGCTTGCGCGGTCCCTCGGGAACCGCCGCCTCTTTCCCTTCTGTCGTGAATGTCGATGTCCGGACGGTGATCGTGATGCCTTGTCTGGGCCCCCATGTGCGTATGCCGGGCTTCTGTGTGCGTTCGAGAAGCAGAAAGCAGATCCGCAGCAGGCTGAGATCATTGACATTGACGAGAGCAAATGCGGCGGAGATCGCAGCGGGGATCCAGAGGACGACCGTGAGCGGAATGTTCACGTGCCCGTACGATTTCTGCACGGCCGCGTACATCATGTAACTGAACCCGCATCCGATCGTCATGATGATGATCTGGCGGAGGCTCAGCGGACCGACGACCTTATCCTCGATCTGGACGTTCTGCGGTATTTTGACGGCTTCGACGGGCATGGGGGTGGGTTTATGTGAATCTGTTCATTATAGCAGAAAAATGGTGGAGGCAGAAGGGCGTATACGTGCGGAAAATCTGCACGCAAGTCACGGTTCCTGTGGCAAGCCGGCTTCGCCGGCATCTGGTTCAGGAATAATAAAATTTGTCTGATAGTTTGAGCCATACTGCTTGCCGGTTTCACTGAAGGCTTCTGCGATTCCTTCAAAGGTGTAACGCATATATATGTTTTTGATATGGATTTTCCGTGACTGAATGAAGGCATTTACAAATGCCTCGAGTTTTCTCAGAACAGTTTTTGCCGTGTAATTGTGATTTTTTTTCTTGTCGTCCTTCCCCTTTCTGCCCGAGGATAATTTCTCCTCTGGTACAAATTCGCGGAGCTCTTTTATGCGTTCTTTGAGATACAAATGCACTATTTTCTCGCACTGACGGACACGGATCATATAAGGATTTTCATCCGGATTTTTCCGTTCGTCTTTTTTCGAGAGATCAATTTCTTCAGAAATGGCATCTGCGTGGGAAAGTGCTTCCTGTACCTCCTCTTTCAGATCTTCAGAATCGTCGGGGTCCGTAAAAGACAACTCGAGCGATATGAGCAGTTCTCGTAACTCTCTTGCGAAAGCATTCACCCGTTCATGGCGCGGTGTGTTGTGTCTGTTGGCGATTGCCACAATCGACCGTATCTGGTCTTTCTCGGGATTGAGGGGCCCTACATTTAACACCCGTAGCTTCAGATCTTTTTGTGCGCATATCGTCATCATCGTAAGAAATACGGCTTGTTTCTGTTGCCGGTTTTCATCCTCTTGTGCTCCGAATATCGTATTCAGGCCGTTCATCTTTGTCTGAAGATTCTTTGTATGCGATTCCAGTGTTTTCAGTATCGTCAGCGCGTTCCAGTACCACCACTCCGGGGTTTCATCGGTATTTGCGACGAAATCAAGAATTTCCGTGCGTACAGAGCCGAATTCATTGAGGAGCATTTCAAGATCTCTCAGAGGTATTTCCAGTGCGAACGCGTGCAATGCTTCCTGACCGGGCTTGGAATGAAATTGCCGTAAGGCGGCCTCCAGAAAGCGCGTAAATGACTGATGATATGCAACATTCAGATCTGTAAACGAATCCCGGATCCCGCGGGCAAAAGCAAACCTGTCCCGACCGCTGCCCGCGGACATGTGCATCTTTCTATCAGCACCTTCCGGTGGATTTTCCCGGATCGAATCGAATACTTCTGCGATGGACTGCGCGCCTTTCTGAAGGGAGCCGGACACTGCGTCCTTCAGCCGGTCAATCGTCATTTGCAGGTTCTCTGCCAGTTGGCGTTCGTGTTCTTTACGGGCCGCAGTTTCATCGTCGTGCACCGTTGTGATGCCATTCGGCTTGCGTGTCGTTGCCTTCTCCAACTTTTTTCTCCAGTCATCAATAAGCTCCCGGACTCGTTTAGTACTGAGTTCCTGACCGGTTGTCGTGAACAACCAGTCAATATTATCGCGGCCTGCCTGAATGACGTAGCCCTCAGGCGGACGAAATTCCGCGGGAAGGGGAAATTTATCCTTTGACATACATATACTTTAGTCACTTTCGCAATTTCGTCAATATCCGAAAACCGGGAAGCTCTTCGGCATTCCCGGCTGTATCGGCTGTCTTTGCCTTCGTTATGCCGTCACTTCCTCCTCCACCTCCGTCACCTTGGCCGGCCGCTTCGCGTCACCGTGCATGAATTCCAGATCCTTCTCGCCCTTCGCGACGATCCTGATTATGTCGCCGGGGTGGTAGATCTCCTTGAGGATGTGCTCGGCGATCTCGGATTCCAGGCGTTCCTGGATCACGCGGCGGACAGGACGGGCGCCGTACTCGGGGTCAAAGCCCTCCTCGGCGAGAATGTTGATCGCTTTGGTGTCCACTTCCAGCTCGTAACCCTGCTGGCGGAGGCGGCTCGCGAAGTGGTCGACATGCATCTTCACGATCTTGCGGATGTGCTGCTGGTTGAGTGCGTTGAAGACGATGATATGGTCGACGCGGTTGAGGAATTCGGGACGCAGATGTTCCTTGAGCTCGCCGATCACTTCTTTGCACTTCTCCTCGTACTCCTGCTCTTCGGCGACCGCTTCGTCCTCGAGTTTGAATCCGATGCGTGCGGCCTGCTTGGTCAGTTTTTCGGCGCCGATGTTGCTGGTCATCACAATCACGGTGTTGGTGAAGTCGACCTGCTTACCCTGGCCGTCGGTGAGCGCGCCGTCCTCCAGAATGTCGACTTCGGAGCCCACCAGGAGCGTGAAGTC
>CAYGGB010000102.1:0-4138 GCA_964349295.1 uncultured Candidatus Peribacteria bacterium
TGGTTCCATCGCCCTCACCGAACCGGGATACACGGGCAACTGGTCGCAAAACGCCGCCAAAACGACGCTGTTTTTTGAGTACTTCGATATCAACGGAAAAGTCGCAGAATTCAACGGCTTCGCCATCAACGGTAGCAACTGCTTCGACGGCCTGACCACGTTCTTCCCAACAAGCATCTACGTGAGCCCGTACCGCGTCTGTATCCAGTAAGCTCTTCTGGACTTTCGAAAAACCCCGCTTCTATCGCGGGGTTTTTCGTAGACTGAAATAAATTTCACAGTGATCCGGCTGCCTACCAAATACATGCCCATTCTCTTACACCGTCATCTCGTTTTCAGACTTCATGTCGACGGCACTCTGTAAGAGTTTTTCAAATACACCAGCAGCAACGGCGATTACACTCGAGAAAAATATGATGAACAGACCCATGGCCACTCCGCCCGCAATGTCTTCTTCTATTTTGCGTTGAACGAAAAATAGATATGCTTCTGCCCCAAGAACGAAAGCGATGATGACTATCGCGCAGTATTTTATCGTCCCTAACGCTCTCACGGAATTTCGTGAGAATACTTTGTTTTGCCCGATGTATCTGAGCAACATAAACGCCTGATAGAGCGCCACAAAAAATGCGATAGATGCCGTGTACACATATGCCAGGAACGGATCGTTGAAATAAATTTCAACGAATGTCGCGCCTGCATTCCTGCCCTCCAGATGAGGTTCCCCAAGCAAGAAGGCAAGAACACCGATGCCGAAGAGAACAATCACTGCCTGTAAGAACAGTATGGACGTGCGTTTCATAGAGAACAGGAAGGAATGAGTAAGCTAAAGATTTTTATACTCCAGAATATCTCCGGGCTGACAGTTGAGCGCTTTGCAGATCGCATCGAGCGTGGGGAACCGGATCGCTTTGGCCTTTCCGTTTTTCAGGATCGAAATATTGGCCATGGTGATGCCGACTTTTTCGGCGAGTTCCGTGACGCTCATTTTCCGTCTGGCCAGCATGACATCGAGATTGATAAGGATAGGCATAGGCGTGGGTTATTTATAGTGAGCTAGTCGAACTAGACGGTTAAATCGTTTTCCGTTTTGAGATCGATGGCACTCTGGACCAGCTTCTTCAGGACTGCCGCGAATGTCGCGACGATCAGCGGGGCGAAGACGATTGCCAACGCGATCGCTCCCAATCCCGGGGCGTCATCAAGCTCGGCGACGACGAATGCGAGTGGCACGGCCGCCGCATACAACACGCTCATCGCGATCGCCGAGTATGTGATGTTCCGCAACGCACGCACGGACAATTCCGAGAAGGCGCTGTTCGTATCGATGTAGTGCAGGAGTTTGAAAGCCTGATAGAGCGCAAAGAAAAACGGTATCGCTGTTGCGTAGAGACCGATAAATGCGGGATAGATTACGGGGGCAAATTCAGGTAATCCCCCGTTGACGGCATGCCACATCGCAGGAAACGCAAACGCACAGATGGCGAGTGCTACGATGCCAATGAGAATGATAACGGCCTTGAGGAAGTATGTCGAAGCGCGCTTGAAGGGTGCATTCATAATGGAACGGTAAATAACAGTACTGTGTATGAAAGCACAGGTTTTATCGAATTACAATAAAAATATATTGTTTTTCAATGTATATCCACCGTTCACTTTCCCTCGTACGCCTTCTTGAGCTTCGCAAGATCGAACCTCTTCATCTGCAGAAACGCCTGCATGACCCGGTCAATTTTCTCCTGATCGCCGCTCGCGAGCATCTCGTTCATCACCACGGGCGAGACCTGCCAGCTGAGGCCGTACTTGTCCTTGATCCATCCGCACTGCTCGGCTTCGGCCACGGCGGAGAGTTTGTCCGAGTAATAATCGATTTCTTTCTGATCTTTGCACTGTATCAGCAGTGAAACAGCCTCGTTGAAACCGAATTTGTGCATATGGCCGCTGTCCATGGCCGTGAACCACTGTTTCTCCAGCATGAACTCGGCGAACATGATCTTCGCGTCCTTCTCCGGCGATGCTCCGGGCGGATACTCTGCGGTCATCCCTCGCTTGGAATCTTTGAATATCGACACGTAGAAATCGATCGCCTCACCCGCACTGCCCGTGTTGTCGCCCGTGAACATGAGGGACGGAATGATGAACGGTCGCGGCTCACCATCCGGCCTCGTAAGGATCAGCTGCCAACTGACACCGTACTTATCCTGAATCCAGCCGTAGCGCTCACTGAAGGGATATTTGTCGAGAGGCATGAGTGCATTACCTCCATCGGACAGCTTCTCCCACAACGCGTCCAGATGTTTGCGGGCGTCTTTGTCCTTGGACGGATCAAAATTGAGCATGAACGAAATACACGGATTGATCTTGAACGCGGGACCGGCGCTGATACCCATAAACGAAAAACCGCACAGATCAAACGACACGATGTCGCAGTCGCCGGACGGGGTGTCATGGATTGTCGACGTATGCGTCATTTTCGACCCGTTACCGAACGCTGATACGTAATATTTTGCCGCTTCTTTTGCCTGCGTATCAAACCAGAGATGAGGAACGATTTTTTGCATATCCCCGACTATAGCACCGGCACGAATCCTGGACGAGATAAATCGACGGAAAATTTGCAGCGTTTTCTTCCCGCCTGAAAACGCGAACTGCGATCAGTCTGCATTATTTCTTCTTGTTGTGCTCCGCTCCGGCCAATCCCGGGTTCTTTGCCGCGGCCTTGATCACTTTTTTCAATGTATCGAGATTCAGATCGCTGAGTTTTTTGAAACGGATGCAGCTCCTGCCCACGCTCACGTTGCCCAGATCTTTCGCGTGCGTTTCGGCGATATATTTGCCATCCACAACCGCGCACACGTAGAGACTGATGTAATTTTTCTGGTTGGCGAGGGAGAGCACGGGCCATTCGAGCATCTCCTTCTTGTAACTTTTATACGGAAAGGAGCCGTACCCGAGCATGTTATAGGCGAAATGCGGCTCGAGGCTCGGCGCGGTCTTCTGGATGAACGCATGCAGAAATTCCATGGCCTCTTTCCGCTCGGCCGGAACAGCCTGCAGGTATTCCTTCACGGTCTTCGCCTTTGTTGGCTTGAACATGTTCATGGTTTTTTCAATGGTGCCGGAAGGTTACAGGAATCAGACGAAAAAGGAGTGGTCTATAAAATCACGCATACGAAGAGTTTCCGGTTGCCTTCCCCCGCTTGATTTGGAAGAGTGCATATTCTATGAGACGACTGTTTTTCTGGGGCATAATGACTGCGATTCTTCTGTGCGGGATTCCCGCGCTGACACAATCGCAGACGACCGTGGATCTGATGAAAAACGCGAAGCTGGCGACGGTGATGGTTGCACGCTTTGACGCGGACGGTGCGTTCGTGGGATGGGGATCGGGATTTTTTGTCGACCAGGGCATCGTCGTGACCAATAAGCATGTGGTGGAGGGCGGACACCACTTCAAGGTGTATCCGGCTGAGTCCAACGAAACGGTGAATCTCGACTGCGGAAAGGAATTCAGCCTGTCGGATGTGAAAATCAATCTGAACGACGACTCGGCATACCTGAGAGTTTTTCTTGATTGCCCGCACGGCGTTCTGCAGTTTGCAAACAACGACCCGCCTGTCGGTGAACCGATCCAGATTCTCGGATATCCCTCGCGCGGCTCGCTGGCAGAATCACTGAATCTGTCAGTGAGTACGGGATCCGTAAAGGGCACGACACCCGAAGGATGGCTGATGACCGACGCCTATCTGCATTTTGGGAATTCGGGCGGTCCGGTGATCCGCAACGGACGCGTGGCAGGCGTTGCTGTCGCCAAGAGCATGGACGTGAACGGCAAATACATCACCGGATATTTTGTCCCTGCGTCGGTTGTGCTGCGGGGGCTTCTGTACGCCAATAATTCGACATTTGCATACACGCCGCAGGATCAGCAGAACAATCCGGCCTATGTGGGTTTTCCGGATGAGGAAGTTTTCCGATCATCGTCATCTTCTTATTCTTCATCATCTTCACGATCTTCATCCTCCTCATCGTCGTCATCGTCATCATCTTCCCGAAGCTCATCGAGCAGCTCCCGCCCGCCAGTCATCATCACGCCGTTTCAGCAGCGTACATGCGCACGCGTCCTGAAATGGTTTGG
>CAYGGB010000103.1:0-392 GCA_964349295.1 uncultured Candidatus Peribacteria bacterium
CTTATAATCTCCCCGCTGCTCACTCGCGTCCTTAGCTCTGACGGCTCTTTTGAAAGTGTTCCCAAGCCAGTTCGTGAATCTTAGGCGTAATGCCCTTCCCGTCCGACTTGACCTCTTCCTTTTTCACCGCCGGAACACCACCCTTAGGTAGTGGCTTTGGCGTCGCGTTAGCTTTCGCGGTCTTTGTCTCAACTGTTCCCTTCGCACCTGCTGCCTTCGCGTGGTTCATCAACTTTGAGACGCGTTGAAAACCCTCCTCGACAAGCTTTAGACTCGCAGAGCCGCCCGCGATGAACAACTTAGCCCTCTTCGGGTCACTGTCAATCCACGCTGCAACGGTATTCTCGATAGTCTCGTAACCCTCTTCGTCCACCTTTAGCTCATTTTTAGCC
>CAYGGB010000103.1:402-4056 GCA_964349295.1 uncultured Candidatus Peribacteria bacterium
GGAGGTGCGATTGACCTGCCTCGAGAGCATACTGACGACGTGATTCATCGTCCTGCTCCATGCGACCAGTAACAGCATCCAGCTTATCCTGCAATTCCTTGAGCAATGACTTGGAGACATAGCCCATTTCCTCAGCAGTCTGCCGGAACCAGTCCTTTGCCGCACGTTGTTCGGGCGTCAACTCTGCATCACTAGCCTTCGCTACCTCAGCGGCGCTTTTCGGTGCAGATTTTGATTCCTTTTTCCCTTCTACCTCCTCTTTTCCTTTTGTCACCTTCGCACCCTCTGTCACTCCTTTTGTCGCTTTTGTTCCTTTTGTACTGTCTTTCTTTTCGCCAATATTCGCTTTGCTATCCGTCTTATACCACCCCGCCCCCTTAAAATGCACCGCCGGCGGCGCAATCAACTTCATCGTCCTCTTCGACCCGCATGCGGTGCACACGGGCTGCTTCTTGCTCCCGAACGGCCGGGAAAATTCAAAGACGTGATCACACTTCGCGCACTGAAAATCGAACGTCGGCATGTGGAAAGAGTAGCACTGTTTATGCGCGTTGCCCCTGCGACGGTCCTCCAAGCAATCCCTGATACATCTTCCGGCATGTATAGATCACGGCCCCGGCAACGCCGAGTACGGGGAGTATGGGTGAATTGAGCCCCATTTCCACTGCCGCGCCCAAAACACCAGCGCCGGTTGCAGCCGTATGCGAGACCGCGTTCGCAACACCCGCTTGAGCCATCGCATTTGTCGCAGATGCGCTGGCAACCTTAGCAGTCTGAGGGATTGCAGATAAAGCGGATCGCAACATTTCAGTAGACATAGGTGTGGGTGTGGATTTCTCATTATTATACACGAAAACAGGCGCTTCTGACAGCCCGAAAGAGTACGGAATTATCTGTCTCCCGCCAGTGTTTTAAAGATGCGTTTCCCCACGGCAAATGTTGCGGCAGCAAGCGCTATACCAATACCGATTTCCAGTGGACTCCATGGTCCTATCAGATCTTCAGTCACGAATTCGCCGAGAGTGGAAATATCAGGGCTCATAGTATCAGGCTGCCATGTGATAGGAATTTTCCGAAGAATGGAATCCTCCGATTGCGTCACCGGCATCAAGCGGGAGATCTGAAAATCCTAGACGGAATACATCGCCGAAAGCGCGTAATGGATGGACAGTCGCCACATTTTTGAGGAGAAGCTTCAGGTCCCGGCGTGTCCTGCCGGCAATACCGGACGGGCGTTCCAGCTTTTGGTCGACGATTCCTGCCCATACCTGGTCCGGCCCCTCCAGAATGATGCTTCCAGCTGCCATGACGGGCCCCAATCCTTTCTGAATGACATCCCTTCGATGATACGGGCCAGTGATGTAATTCTCCTGCAGATCGTTTCCATATGTTTTCATATTTTCTCCCAGCGTTTTAAAGAGAAGGATGAGCCGTTGCTCCCGCGCCAATGTTCTTTTCAGGTTTCTCATGGAATTATCATACGCATTTGCAGTTTCCTGTGGAGAAAAAGGCAGGCTTTTTTCATCGGCAGGACTCTTTTCTCTTCCGGCAGCCGCATCCACGGGGTCATCGAAACCTTCCATCATGACAACTCGTCTTGCAAATCGCGTTTTCGTCGTGTATAAACTTCCGGCTTTGGTATCCCGTCCCCCCGGATTGGATACCGAATCTCTGCTCTTTCTCTCTAACGAACGACCCTCCCGGAAATTAATGGGGAGTGGTCGTTTTTTTATTCCCCTTGATACGCTCGCCGCTCCGCGTCGAGCTACTCGGGAAGACAGAAGTTGAGTATGATCATCCCATGTTGGATAAAGCCTACGATCCCAAAGTCGTCGAAGACCGCATCTATGCGATGTGGGAGCAGGCCGGTGCCTTCATCGCCGATCCCAAAAGCACCAAAGTACCGTTCACCATCAGCATGCCGCCGCCCAATGCGACGGGACAGCTCCATCTGGGGCATGCGGTGATGCTGGCGTTGGAGGATATCTTCATCCGGTTCCAGCGGATGTGCGGCAAGGAGGTCCTGTGGGTTCCGGGGACCGACCATGCGGCGATCGCGACCGAGAGTGTGGTCATCAAGAAGATTCAGAAGGAGAAGAAGATGAAAGATCCCCGTGCGACGCTGGGGCGTGAGGCGCTCGTGAACGAAATCAAAACGTTCGTCGAAGGGAGCAAGGCCACCATCCGCGGGCAGGTGCGTAAAATGGGATCCTCGTGCGACTGGTCGCGCGAGCGGTACACCATGGATCCGACACTGAACCGCTGCGTGAACGAGGTCTTCGTCAGAATGTACCGTGACGGACTCATCTACCGCGGACACCGTATTGTGAACTGGGATCCCAAACTGCAGACCACAGTCAGTGATGATGAGATTGTGCACGAAGAGCGGAAAGAGCCGTTCTACACATTCCAGTACGGTCCGTTTCAGATCAGCACGTCGCGTCCCGAGACAAAATTCGGGGATAAATACGTCGTGATGCATCCGGATGATGAGCGATATGCGAAGTACACACATGGCCAGACGTTCACTGCCGAATGGATCAACGGTCCGGTAAGCGCGACGGTCATCAAAGACAAAGCCGTCGATCCCGCGTTCGGTACCGGCGTCATGACCATCACGCCATGGCATGATCATATGGACTTTGAGATTGCCGAGCGTCACAAGCTCGATAAAGAGCAGATCATCGGTTTCGACGGAAAACTCTTGCCCATCGCAGGCGAATTCAGCGGTCTGCATATTGATGATGCGCGTCCGATGATCGTGGAAAAACTGAAATCCAAAGGGCTGCTCGTCGGTATCAAAGAGGATTATGTACACAATGTTTCACTGAGCCAGCGCGGAAAAGGCAAGATCGAACCGCAAATCAAGGAACAGTGGTTCATCGACGTGAACAAACGCGTGGTGAAGTGGAAGAGACGCGAACTGAGCCTGAAAGAAGTGATGCAGGAGGTCGTAAAGACCGGACTCATCAAGATCATCCCCGGGCGTTTTGAGAAGGAATACTTCTTTTGGATCGATAACCTGCGTGACTGGTGTATTTCACGTCAGATCTGGTGGGGACATCGGATTCCCGTTTGGTATAACGATGACGTCGGGTCCTCAGATATACATGTCGGCGTCCTTCCTCCTCCCGAAACCCGAAACCCGACACCCGCAACCTGGAGGCAAGATCCAGATACTTTGGACACATGGTTCAGCTCCGCCCTTTGGACATGGAGCACGCTAATTGATCCCGATCTTGCCGATGATTTCGGTCTGAGCCTGGAGGATCTTCTGCTCAAGAGCCCTGATTTCATGAAATTCCACCAGACGGACGTGATGGAGACCGGCTACGACATCATTTTCTTCTGGGTTGCGCGCATGATTCTGATGACGACGTATGTGACGGGGTCGATGCCGGAACTCGAATACGGTCAGGTACCGTTCGATACCGTCTACCTCCACGGCATGATCCGCGCCCGCGACGGACGCAAGATGAGCAAGAGCGATCCCGACACGATGATCGATCCTCTCGATATGATCGCGAAGTACGGCGCCGATGCCCTCAGGCTCAGCATGATTGTCGGGCAGAGTCCGGGCAACGATTCACGGCTCTACGAAGAGAAAATCGCCGGGTACCGGAACTTCGTGAACAAGCTCTGGAATGCCTCGCG
>CAYGGB010000104.1:0-4028 GCA_964349295.1 uncultured Candidatus Peribacteria bacterium
TCAGAACGCACCCGAGCTGGCGTTCATCGATGGCACGTTAAAAGAATCCCTGCGGGAGCATTTGTGTGCCGCTGCGATTGATCTCATTTATCATGCAAAACTGGGAAGCGAGCCGCGGACGTCTGAGGAGCTCACAGCATCCGTTTTCAGGATTCTCCGCCATGACCGGGTT
The DNA here is from genome assembly GCA_964349295.1 of uncultured Candidatus Peribacteria bacterium. Lineage (GTDB taxonomy): Bacteria > Patescibacteriota > Gracilibacteria > Peribacterales > Peribacteraceae > JABFSS01. The sequence goes on from CAYGGB010000104.1 coordinate 173, forward strand.
TTTGAAACACAATCGTCCGGCGGCAATATCCACAAGCAGAAGCGCCGGGATCTTTCACGCGTCGTGTGCTGGGGCGGTCATTCTATTTCCCGGGAAGAATATGCCTATACCAAGGCAGTGGGCACACAATTGGCAGAACGGTATGCCGAACTGATCACGGGTTGCGGACCGGGCGCGATGCGCGGTCCTTTCAGCGGTGCGGTCGCGGGATATGAAGCACAGCGGATCCGCCATGCGCGGAAATTCGGATTCACCTGTCCCGGCATCATCACATCGGAGCCTCCAAACTCGTTTGTTGATCCGCTGGTTATTCTTCCGGACATCGAAAAGCGTCTGGAGGCATTTGTGCGTGCGTCCATGGGATGCGTGGTATTCCCCGGAGGGCCGGGAACCGCCGAGGAAATTCAGACGATTCTTGCGATTCTTCTCCACGAAAGAAACAACAACCAGCAGTATCCGGTGATTCTTACGGGACCGGAGTCCGCACGCGGATATTTTGAGGCGATCAATGATTTCCTCAATGCGACTATCGGGAAAACAGCACTCAGCCGTCCGAAACCGAAATATGAAATCATCATCGATGATCCCCGCGGAGTGGCGGAGAAGATGATGGAACGGATCGCGAAAGCCCAAAAGTGCAGGGAGGCCAATGAAGATTCACTGTTGTGGTATGACAGCCTGCATTTTCCCCATGATATCCAGCAGCCGTTTCAGCCCACCCATGAAAATGTTGCGAAGTTGCGGCTGCATCACGATCAGGAGCCGTATGAGGTGGCTGCGCAGCTCAGGAGATTGTTTTCGGCCGTGGTCTACGGAAACGTGACAGACAAAGGCATTCAGCTCATTGAAGAGCAGGGGCCGTTCACCTTTGAGGGTGACGAAAGCATAATCCAGTCTCTCGATACCATGCTCCGACGGATCATTCAGGAAAACCGCATGAAGCTCCGGGGGGAATATGTCCCGTGTTATGAACTGAAAAAGAAGCCGTCTGCCATTCATCTTGCGGCAGCGGCTTCCAATGGCGACAACAGTGCATGATCACATCATGCTCTTCACTTTCTTCGCGCCTTTCCTGGCATACTTCCCGGCCTCCCTCGCACCTTTCTTCACCAGCTTTTCCAGACCTTTCTGGGCGACGCCGAGCTTTTTGGACGCATAAGCTGTGGCTTTCTTCAGATTCTTCTGGACGTCCTCGCTCTCCACAAAGCCCTTCACCTCTTTTGCGATTTTCTTACCGTCTTTTGTGAGTTCCTCACCAAGAAGTCTGGCCATCGCTTCGGCATTGGGGGCCTTCACCATGTCCTTGCGGAGTTTTTCGTTGCTCAGAATATAGCCGGCAACCGCGCCGCCGAGAGTGCCGAGGAGGAGGGAGAATTTTTTCATGGGTGCTGGGGGGAATGCCCGTCATTGTACGAGTGATGGGATGCGGATGCAAAGAGGATGACGCGGATAACCGGTAATTCTTACAACTCCAGGGGAAATCCTCCCTCGTACGCCCGTGTTGCGACACGAGCTACTCGGGATGACACCGCATGCCAAATACGTGCCCCTCGATACGAAAACGCTCCGGCGTTTTCTACTCGGGGTGCTCAACACAACGGTCGCCGAGTAACTCCGCGCAGCGGAGTTACGAGGCCCCCTTGATAAAAGAGGCCTGTCATCCCGAGTAGAAATTTGTCGCAACAAATTTCGTATCGAGGGATCAGGCCTGCATCTGCCGGAGCGACTCCACCTGCGCCTTCGTCAGAATCTTCAGCAATTCCTCATCACTTGCCTCCCGTATTCCGCTCAGCGATCCGAATGCCGCGAGCAATTTCTTCTTCGTGTCCTCTCCGATCCACGGAAGTTCATCGAGCTGCGATGCCTGCATCGCGGTCTTCGCGCGCTTCTCACGGTGTGCGTTGCTGAAACGATGAGCCTCATCCCGCAATCTCATCAGCAGGAATTTCGCAGGTGATTCATTCGGGCAGGGGATCGGGTCGGAGTGGCCGGGAACGAAAATCTCCTCTTCGCGTTTGGCAAGGCCGATCACAGGGATGCCTGCATATTTTTCGTCAGCATCCAGAGAATCAGGCTGCAGTCCGAATGATGTCAGAACGTCGACGGCCGTGCTCAGCTGGCCCTTTCCGCCGTCGATCACAATCAGGTCCGGACGTGCGGTGAGGGACGGGTCGATTTTGTTCTGGTGGGCTTCCCATAAGAGCACGACGCCAAGAGGTTCCTCCGGATTTTTCTGCACGAATGCCGCTGTAGCGTCCGCGAGAACCTTGGGCGGAGTGATGACGTATCGGAAGCCGACTCGCGCGTAATATTCCTCCAGCGCGGGATTACACATCACATAGATCTTTCCTTTCTTCACGCTCCGGAGAATCTTCCGCACGATGAATTGTCCCAGGCCTCCGCCGCGGAAGGTCTCGTTCACCCAGATCGATTTCATCTCCGTGATTCCCTGCGGGTGTTTGACCAGACGGCCGAAACCGACAATGTCTCCTTCATGGCGCGCGATGATGTAATTCTTGTACGAGATACCGACATCACTCATGGTTGATACGTTGTCGGCGTGAATTTTCTCAATGACGGCCTGATCTTTCTTGAGTGCCTTGCCGAACGTCACACCTTCGTCGTTCCACTTTTTCTCTTCCTGCGGCAGATCTTCCGTCAGTCTCCGGATTCTTCTGGTCAGTACTTCCTTTATGGCCTTGTAGTCATCCACTTCGCCGCGCTTCATCGTACGAATCGTGAACGACCGGTACTGATCGTTTGCCGCCTTTCCGTCTTTGATCACCACCATGCTGCCGACGGTTTCGGTCCCGCCGAGGTGAGAGATGTCGTAGCCTTCGATGCGCTTTGGCAGCGTCGGGAGTCGCAGCAGTTCTTTCAGTTCCTCCAGCGCACCGGTCGTGTTCCTCTCTTCCGCTTCCCATTTGAGTTCCATCTGCCGCGCCTTTTCGCGGGCGTTCTTTTCGGCGAGCTGAAGAAGATGAGACTTCCTGCCGCGCTCAGGCACGATCAACTTCACACCGGGGCCGTGCTGTCCTGTGGGGCCACTCATGCGTCGCTCGCGCAGCAGTCCCAGCATCACTTCGCCGCCGTCCTCCGGCGCTTCGGGAATGATCACGGTATCCGGGACCTCACGGGTCTCGTCATAAAATTGCGGGAGGAACTGCTCCAGAACCGACGGAACGGAATCGGCATGACCCTGCAGCGCGAAGTGTGATTCGCCATTCAGTCTCCCGTCCCGCCTGTGCATGATGACGACGTGCGCGCGGCCGCTCAGAATCGCGACGCCGATGATGTCGCTGTTCTCACCTGTCGTATCACTGACGATCTGTCGTTCGGTCTTGCCCTCGACGATTTCCAGATAGTTCCGAAGCTTCGCCGCCAGCTCGAACTTCCGGTCTTTCGCCGCCGTCTGCATCTGATCGCGGAGAATCCCGCGTACATGATCTTTCTGTCCGTTGAGGTACGTCATCACATGTTCGATGCGGTGCAGATACTCGTCCGCCGTCACGGCCTGTGCACACAGCCCGTTGCACCGTCCGATCTGGAACTCCAGGCACGGCTTGAGACCCGCAATCGCTTTGTCCTGCCCTTTCCTGTTGAACATCTCGACCGAATGCCTGCACGCCCGGTACTTGAGCGCGACCTGCAGCATATCCAGTGTGTCGTACGCGACCTGACTGTTCAGGTACGGCCCAAAGTACTTGGCGCCGTCCTGCCCGAATTTTCTGATGGTCTCCACGTACGGGTACGGATCCTGGACGCTGATACGGATGAAGAGATAATTCTTGTCGTCTTTCATCAGGACGTTGTACTTTGGTCGGAGCTGCTTGATCAGATTCGTCTCGAGCAGCAG
>CAYGGB010000105.1:0-4005 GCA_964349295.1 uncultured Candidatus Peribacteria bacterium
GCTCGCGAGGCTCATAACCTCGAGGTCGCTGGTTCAAATCCAGCCCCCGCAACCACGTAAAGCCGCTGTGCGGCCACGTGGCACAGCCATACAGGTCAGATTCAGCTCAATGCATGAAAGCACTACGCCCCTCTTTTCAGCTCTTCAATCTTCTCCCTCTCAAACAAATATAATTCCCAATGCAGATAGACCGGCATTTGACGCAGCATTTCATCGAGCGCCGCTTTCTGTTGTTCCGAAGGCGTAAATTCGGACCCGGTATCCAGATCGACCGAAGGCGGCTGCTGCGTGATGATCAGCATTTTCTCGCCGGGGTTGAGTCTGCCCATGGTTTCTTTGGCGTATTTGTCCTTGTACTGGGCGGACCGGTAGTAATCGAGATCACTCTGTTCGGTATCGATCCCGGCCTGTAGATCTTCATTCTGTTTCTCGATCTTCAGAAGATGAGTATCGAAAAGAATATTGCGGTAGTACGACAGCACCAGTCCGAATGCCATAAAACCCACGACCGTGAGACCGACGACGATCGTCAGCTGTTTGCTCATCGGCTCTAAATCGCGATACGGCATGCGTTCCCATGATAAACGCAAATGGTGAATTAGGAATTAAGAATTAGGAATAAAGAAGAGGATACAGATTGCAGCCTTCATAATTCATGATTCATTATTCATAATTCTGCTCTAGTCGCGGGATAAAATACTCTACTATCCGACTGTGAAAATCTTCTGTTCAGGCATCGGCGGCATCGGCCTGAGCGCCTATGCATCGCTCCGGAAGGCGGCGGGAGATAAAGTGACGGGAAGCGACCGGTCGGACAGTGCATTGCTTGCGGATCTGCGGTCCCAGGGCATCACCGTCATTCTGGATCAGTCGGGTGCAGGACTTCCTTCTGATCTGGATCTGTTCGTGTACTCGGAAGCGATTCCTCCTGATGCCCCTGAGCGACGGAAAGCGGCAGAACTGGGTATCCGTTCGCAATCATATCCCGAAGCGCTGGGTGATCTTTCCAAAAATCACTCTCCTCTGATCGCGGTGTGCGGTACACACGGAAAGTCCTCCACCACCGGAATGGCGGCAAGGCTGCTGATGCACAGCGGGCGGGAACCGACCGTGGTCGTGGGAACGAAGCTGAAGGAGCTCCAGGGAAGGAACTGGCGCACAGGCAGACCGGACGGGACATTTCTGCTCGAAGCATGTGAATACCGCAATTCGTTCCATCAGTATTCCCCGTCAGTCATTCTGATGACCAACTGCGATGGCGATCATTTTGATTTTTACCGCTCAATGGAGGATTACCATGCGTCTTTCGTGGCGTTTATCCACCGGCTTCCGAAGGACGGGATCCTGATCACGCATCTGAGTGATCCGGACTGCAAATCGATTGCGGAGAGGGTCGGGAGGACCGTCATCGACGCCGACACACAGCCGCTGATCGGTCTCCAGACACCGGGAAAACATATGCAGCAGAATGCGCAGCTGGTTCTTGCTCTGGCAGGGCATCTGAAAATTCCTGCCGCACAGGCGCAGGCGGCAGTTGCGGGATATTCGGGGAGCTGGCGGCGGCTTGAGCTGAAAGGATCATTCAGGGACATTCCTGTCATCGATGATTATGCGCATCATCCGCGGGAAATCCGCGCGACGCTGGAAGCGCTGGTCACGCAGTATCCCGAGCGCCGTATTGTCTGCGCATTCCAGCCACACACACATGACCGGACGCTCAAGTTGTACGATGACTTTGTGAGCAGCTTCCGGGGAATCGATACGGTGATCGTTCCGGATATCTATGAAGCGAGGAAAGATATCGAAACAGAGCGGGTGGATATGCCAAGATTTCTCAGGGATGTTGAAAATGGGAGCGGCGTGAAGTGCATCGACGGCAGTTCATTGAAGGAAACCGGCCGGATGCTTCGGGAGGAAATTCTAAAGCCCGGAGATGTTCTCGTCTGTATGGGGGCAGGGGATATCACGAACCTGGCCGCAGAGATGGTCAAATGATCACAATGATGACGACGAATCCGCCTGGTATTTCTCATACACGGTGATCAGGATTTTTGCGATTTCCGCGCGGGTGATCTGATCGACCGGGTGAAAGAGGCCCGTCGGCTTGCCGTCCGGTCCGCTGGAACCCGAGACGATTTTTTCGTTTGCCGCGGTTTCCACGGATCCCGCATACGGGGTGCTCCGCAGCACATCGCTGAACATGTTGCCCTTTGGCCACTTCACCGGAATGTCGAAAATCTGCAGCAGCGTTGTCACCACCTCGCCCCGCGTTGCCGGGCGGTTGGGGTCCACGGTGCCGTCAGCAAACACCTGCCACCCCCGGTCTTCTGCGGACGCGATGTATCGCGTGAACCACTGGCCGCGGGCAAGCGGATTTTTGGGAGCCGTTGTGACATCGTTTTCGCTCAGTTTGACCGCGGTATGCGCGATTTTTGCGAGCTGCGCGATGGTCACGGGATCGGAGGGGCCGAATCTGCCTGTTGATTGACCCTGTGCATCGGTATAGCCGGCCATGACGCCCCGTCTTGTCACCGTGGCGATATACGGACCGAACCAGGAGTCTGCAGGCACATCAAAAAAAATCACCTCTGTGCCTCCCATGAACGTGGAAACATTCTTCCCGGCGCTCTGTGTTGTATTGACACGCAACGTAGCGCACACGATGTCGACATTGAAATCAATGCGGTTTTCACTCAGGAGCAGCCCCGCCTGCGTTGGCGGCTGGGGACATCCTTCGGGCCGGTACGTCACGCTGTAATTTCCGATCGGGTACGGCGAAAATTCCGCGGGCGTGATTCCAATTTCCACCAGTTCATTGGGTCCCCGCAGCGTAAAAGGAATGCCGGAGGGCGCGCTGTTGACCCCCACTTTTCCGGAAATTGTCAGCGTGTGTTTCACGAGGATTTTCAGCGTCATTTTATCGGCCAGTTCAAAACTGATCTGCGGCGAATCGGCTGTTGCGATAATATCGTCCCCCAGGAGAAGGTCGATATGCACGCTTGTTCCTTTGGGGGGAGCGATCAAAAACGTATATTTTCCGGGAATCATGTTGGGAACCGCAAGAACCGCGTCCGTACGGTCGAATGATTCGTGCGTGGGCATGAGCAGCGTCCATTTGCCGACGGCGGCGATGTCACTTTTCTGTTCGACAAGAATAGTCCCCGCGGGCGGAGTGTTCTGGATATCCTGCGCCGCAAGCGGAAGAGCAGCCAGGATCAAAGCGGTGGCAATCGGAAATACAAGTAGTCGGATGGGGGTGCGCATGCCCCAAGTATACGGTCGTTTCATTGTCCATCCAATATTTCCGCGAGAGAATTCTCCCATGACGGACGCAATGCCTGAATATTTTCAGAGAAAAGAACATGATCGCCGTTTGTCACACTGAGTATTCCCGAGGCATCGGACGTTCCAATAACGATTGGATCAACATCATGACTCTTGCACAATGCTGTGAATTTTGTGATGTCCTTTGCAGAAATTTCTACAACGAATCCCGGCGTCTGTGAAAACAGCAGGCGGTCCGGCGTCAGTTCACTACCGAGAGTTTTCAGATCGACGGTGAGCCCGGTTGCTCCACCGGTTTTCCGTTTTGGCATCAGTGCTTCGAAGACGGCAAGAAGAAGTCCGCCGTCACTGATGTCATGACAGGACTGCAGCAGATTCTTCGCGGCAGCATCAATAACCAGGCGCATCTGCTTCGCGAGCTCCGGAAAATCCGGTTTCGGAAGATCCGACCCGAGCATGGTATCGCGTCCGGCATCGGTCATCTTTTCCAGTACTTCGTAATACGCGGAACCGCCACACTCGTTTTTCCTCTTCCCAATGAGGAAAAGTGATGATCCTGCTTTCTGCATCTGCATGGGGACAGCCCTGCGCGCATCCGGCAGAACGCCGATGGCGCACACAATCGCGGAGGGGGGGATCGAGCTGCCGTCCGGAAGCGAGTTGTAGAGACTGACGTTTCCCGAGATGACCGCAACATTTTCCCCGTCGAACGTGATGGCG
>CAYGGB010000106.1:0-371 GCA_964349295.1 uncultured Candidatus Peribacteria bacterium
CGGCAGAGCGCTGAAATGGTCAACGTACGGCTGCGACCTCCGGTATCGGACTCGTGATCATCCAGGCGCAGCGCCTGCTCAACACCTCCAATGTGATGGCCGGGATCCTGACCATCGGTGCCATCGGGCTTCTGACGGATTTTCTACTGAAGAAACTCTACCCCATCCTGTTCCCGTGGGCTCCCAGGCTCGATCACCATGCTTGAACTCCGCAACGTCTCCAAAGGCTTTCCCACGCGCGACGGCCGGACTGTCACGGCACTCCAGGATATTTCGCTGACAATCCAGGAGAAAGAATTCGTATCGATTGTCGGGCCGTCGGGCTGCGGCAAATCGACGCTGCTCCGGATGATTGCGGGGCTGGAGACGTC
>CAYGGB010000106.1:381-3984 GCA_964349295.1 uncultured Candidatus Peribacteria bacterium
GGTCATCGATTCTCATGAGCGGGCAACCGGTACAGCGGCCCGGACAAGAGCGCGGCATGGTCTTCCAGAACTTCGCGCTGTTTCCGTGGCTCACAGTGAAGCAGAACATCGCCAGCGGGCTGCGGTTTGCGGGAAAATCCGCAGAGGAGATCCACCAGACCGTCGCGCATTACCTGAAACTCACGGGATTGGAGAATTTTGCGAAGGCGTATCCAGGAACGCTCTCCGGTGGCATGAAACAGCGCGTTGCCATAGCGCGCACCCTCGCAAACGACCCCCAAATCATCCTGATGGACGAACCGTTCGGCGCGCTCGACGCGCAGACGCGGTCGCAGATGCAGGAATTCCTTGCTGATCTGTGGGTGAAAGAGAACAAGACTGTCGTCTTTGTCACACACGACATCGAAGAGGCCGTTTTCCTCTCCGACCGCGTGCTGCTGATGACGCCGCACCCGGGGAAAATCAAAAAAGAATTCCTGATCCCGTTCGGTCCCACCCGGAAACACGAACTGAAATTTTCCGATGAGTTCTTTGCGCTCAAAAAAGAGATCATGCGGCTGCTGTAACGACAACGATGAACCTATTCTTACCGGAGGTCTGTATCCGGCATCATCACCGCCCCAGAGCCGGTATCGTCATATTCGCCGTATCCTTCCATCATGCGGTCGCCGCGCATCATACCGCCGTTCATCATCGGCGCACCCCATCGTTTCGATTCCATCATGCCGCCCCGCCCCCGGCCGTGACCCGCGGCAGCCAGCAGAATTATCGTCAGAATGCACAGAACAAGACCGCTCCCAAAGAGCCACAGTCCCATCGATTTCAACTGGGGACCGGAGAGATGACGGATCATCCAGACGATCAGCAGGAACGCGCCGAGAAACGTGAGTGCTGCTGCGAGTCCGTGGACCAGAAAGAGAATGCCGGATTCTGGACCGAAGCTGTGGGAGTACATCATGCAGAGAGGGTGAAAAGTTCTTCCACTATACGCTTTTATTGCTCGAGGCATGCAACCAGCGACGCGAGGGAAACGGAAATCGCGGTGTTGTCCGCTCCGTGAATGATCATGTCGCCCTGCTGTTCAATGGTCCAGGCGCCGCACTGCGTTTTTGACGTCTCTGGAAGGTACTTCGCATATTCCATGTTGGCACGAAGAACTTTGGCATCGCAGACGGAGGGCGCATCGCAGTTTTCACGAGTGAGATCAGCGACGAGCGTCACCTTTTGCGTCCCGACATTCACGTCATAGAGCCTGGCAACAGCGACTCCTGCATCTCCGTAGACGCTCTTGAGACGTATTTTCTTGTCGGTGCTTTTGTCCTCCACAAAAACAATCCCGGCGCCATCGATGCTCACGGCAGTAACATCAGCGATCACGCGGCTTTTCTGTGAAACAGTGTCAAATGAGCGCAGCTCAGACATCGGCGCTCCGTCTTTGTCGCACCCATCAACAATAACAAATATTGTCGCCCCCTTGATCAAAAAATCCCGCACGGGAACCTGACTGTTCATCGCACAATCCTCCTGAGCATCCGAAGCTACCGCTACCGATCGACGTTCGCCTGTCCCCAGATCATAGAACCCGATATCACCATTGCTTGCGACAAACGCCAGCTCCGTCCCCTGCAATTTCACCGTTCGCGCCCATGCATCCATATCCAGTGCCGTGATGAGTGCGCCGGTTCCGGAATTAGACAGATAGTAGACACCAAAGGGATCTTCCCCTCCTCCGGCCATATACAACAGTCCGTGCTTCATCTGCTCCGACGACAGCGTCCGGTGCGCGCTCAGGATTTTCGCCCGCATCGCGGAGGATTCCTCCTGCTGCCGCTGTTCTGCCTGGATCGTGTCGAGCGCGTGCTGGTCTACAGGCGGTTCGGTGGGCTGGCATGCGGCAAGAAGAACCACTATTGCAAACAGTAGAGCAGGGGAAGAGAATTTTTTCATAAGTGGAGATGATAGTACGTAGTGGCTTGCCAACCGTAGTCAGGAGGCTATGTCCGGAGAAGTCCACCTTCGCCCGCTTCGGCGGGGCTACGGCGGACAACCTCCTGCGGAGGTTGGTGGGCAATACTGGATTCGAACCAGTGACCTTACGAATGTGAATCGTACGCTCTAACCAGCTGAGCTAATTGCCCGGATCAGGGGAAACAAGTGTACGTTGACCCGGTATTTCTGTACAATAGTGCTCTATGACGTATCACTTCTCCGTCATCATCACACAGGGCAAAGATGGAATGTATGTCGCGCATGTGCCGACGCTGCGCGGCTGTCATACGCAGGCCAAAAGTCTGCCTGTTTTACACAAGCGCCTGCAGGAAGCCATGGAGTTGTGCGTCGAAGTTGAGCAAGGGAAAAAGCAGCCTATTCCACAGGAGAAGTTCATTTCCATTCAACAAATGGCGGTACGCGTGTAACTCTATGAGTGCACTTCCTGTTGTTTCCGGAAAAAGACTGCTGAAGGTTTTTGTGAAAAACGGCTATGTCGCTCTGCGCAAGAAAGGAAGTCACGTTTTCGTCGAAAGCGCAGATGGTCGTCGTGGGACTGTTATCCCCATTCATGGAAATGAAGACCTTGGAACGGGATTGCTGAAAAGCATTTTGAACGATCTTGAGCTCACGGCAGATGATCTCGGGATGTTGCTTCGGAGCAAATAATTCTTGGTTTTCTCTTGTTCCGTTGAATATAGACATTTTCAATTTAATATGTTATTATATATATTGTCAGAATCTCGTATTCTGACAAGTTCCTTAACAGCATCGAGTGCTACGGGTGATGAGCCGGTTTGACCACCATGGGTCTTTTTGGACCTATGCTGGTCAAACTGTGTTCTCACTTTACTTCCCCTAACGGGGACGGCCTGTGGTAGGCCGCAATTCTCTTGAAAGGAGAAATACCATGCCGCGCTTTATCCCCGAATGCCCAGTGTTCCCACGGTCGTCGTCGCGGGCGTCGAGCACCTGCTCACCCCCAGCCCGAAACGGCTGGACGATTTCCTCACCCCCGCTCTCAAGGCGGAGGGGCTGGACTCCTGGCACGACGCCGGGGCCAGCACGGCCATCATGCCCTCCATCGAGAGCTGGTGGCCGGAGCCGTCCTGCCCGGTGGAAACCGGTGTCGAGGACGAGGAAACCGGGGAGTCGTATCCCCGGTGGCCCGGCCACAACAGCTACAGCACCCCGGATGAGGCGGCCATGCTGGCTGCCTTCCCCGAGGACGCGGAGGACATCCGCGCGTACTGCCAGTGGCTGCGCCGGAAGCACGAGCGCTACGAAGCGCTCCACGCGATCCGGCAGGCGGTCGAAGCCGCTGGGAAGCTCCGGCGGCTCCACGTCCTCCAGGATGTGGTCGCCGAACTGGAAAGCCAGATGCCCGGCTTTGTCGGGCAGATGGTCTCGGGGCACTGCGCCCACGAGCACAAGTGCTCCGCCGCGGAGCACGACGCCCAGGGCATGGTGTAAGCCACTGCCCACAACCGATTAACGCTACGGTTGTAAATTGTTAGCGTTCGCAGCACTCACATCGCTGTTACGGAGAACCCCTAGCTTCGGCTGGGGGTTTTCATGATGCCAGAAATTATTCTTCGTATTCTCGAAGAACAC
>CAYGGB010000107.1:0-3932 GCA_964349295.1 uncultured Candidatus Peribacteria bacterium
GTCGAAAATCTGCTCACTGAGTTTTTTCGTGTAGCCTTTTTTGACGGCGCCGCTGATAAATTTCTCGCGCTGCGCCATCAGTTCTTTCTTGATCTTCTTTCCGATCGCTTTTCGCAGAAGATCGGCTTCACCAAGCGTAAAACCGGCAAACACCCGCGCGATCAGCAGGATCTGTTCCTGATACACGCCGATGCCGTACGTCGGTTCCAGAATCTGGCGGAGATCATCGTGAACGTACTCGACTTCCTCCAGGCCGTTCTTGCGTTTCACAAAACTCGGGATCCATTCCATCGGGCCCGGGCGGTAGAGCGAGACCATCGCCGTGATGTCATCAAATTGTGTCGGCTTGAGCTGTTTCAGATACCGGCGCATACCCGCGGATTCCAGCTGAAAGACTCCGGTCGTGTCCCCTCTCTGGAGCAGGCGATACGTCTCGCGGTCATTCATTGGGATATTCTGGAGATCGAGCGCACTGGCGTGCAGGCGCTGGATGATCTCGAGTGTCGTCTGGATCACCGTGAGGTTCGTTAGTCCGAGGAAGTCCATCTTGAGCAGCCCGAGCGCCTCGAGCGGCTTGGCGGAATACTGCGTGATCGTGATCTCTTCATCCTTGGGCGCGCGCTGGAGCGCGGTGTACTCCACCGCCGGATTTTCGGAGATGATCACGCCGCATGCGTGCACAGAAACGTGCCGTGCCTTCCCCTCCAGCTTGAGCGCCGTATCCATGATTTTCCTGTACTGATCATTCCCGTCATACACAGCCTTCATCTCGTCCATCTGCATCGCGTCGATCAGTTTGGTGCCTGGCCGGTCGGGAATCAGTTTGGCCAGCGTGTTCATTTCCAGGAACGGAATGCCGTACGCGCGGCCAACGTCTTTCACGGCAGCCCGTGCGGCGAGGGTTCCGAACGTACAGATCTGGACGACGCGGTCCCGTCCGTACTTCTGGCGCACATATTCCAGAACCTCATCACGTCTCGTGTCGGCAAAGTCGAGATCGATATCGGGCATGGAGATGCGTTCGGGATTCAGGAACCGCTCGAACAGCAGCCCGTGCTGCAGCGGTTCGATGCCGGTGATGCCGAGCGAGTAACTGACGATTGATCCTGCAGCCGATCCTCTCCCGGGACCCACGGTGATGCCGCGGCGTTTGGCCTCGCGCACAAAGTCGGCGACGATCAGAAAGTAGCCCGAGAATCCGACCTGTTTGATGACGCTCAGCTCGTACTTGAGCCGTTCATGATGCGTGGGCGTGGGGTCCGGGTATTTCTCTTTGAATCCTTCATCGCACAGCCGGGTCAGTTCCTGCTCTTCGGTGATGCCGTCCGGAACGGGGAAACGCGGAATCTTGTATTTGCCGAAGGTGAAATCCACAGAACATCTGTCCGCGATCTCCCGTGTCGCTTCCAGTGCTTCGGGCACATGCGAGAATGTTTTTTCCAGCTCCTCGAACGGCCGCATCGAAAAGTCGCTGTCGCGCATCGAGAAGCGCCCGGGGTCGCTCACCTGCGCGTTCTTCTGGATGCAGAGGAGAACATCATGCGCTTCGGCATCCTCCGGTCTGCAGTAGTGGCTGTTGCAGGTCACAACCGTCTTCACGCCGAGTTCTTTCGCGAAGGTGATCAGTTGCTGGTTCACTTCGCGCTGGCCGGGAACGCTCGGCAGATCCATCAGTTCAAAATACAGATTGTCTTTCCCGAAATACGACTGGTATTCCTCGGTCAGATTTTTGATTCTCGCGGCATCTTCCATTAGTGCCGCCTGCGGAATCGCGCCGCTGATCGGTCCCGAGAGTGCGATCAGCCCTTTACCGTACTTCTCCAGCAGTTCGCGGTCCACACGCGGTTTGTAGTACATGCCTTCGAGTGCCGCCGCGGACGTCAGTTTCAGTAAATTCTGATATCCCTCCTGCGTTGCCGCGAGCAGCGTCAGCGGATATCGCTTGGTGTCGACACCGCTCTCTTTGTCTGTCCTTTTCCGTGCTGCGATGTACACCTCGACGCCGAGCAGCGGCTTCAGATTTTTCTTCTTCGCTTCCTGATAAAACTCGATCAACCCGTACGTGTATCCCTTGTCGCACAGTCCGACGGCGTTCTGCCCCAGTTCCGCTGCCCGCGCGACGATCTCCGCAGGGCTCGGGAGGGCCTCGAGGAGGGAATACGTTGAATGACAGTGGAGATGGACGAAGTCGGAAGGTTTCATCATGAAAAGGATAGCATGGCCAATTCGTCGTAGGGGCGCAATATATTGCGCCCCTACGACGAAAAAACGCCCGTAGGGGCACGGCATGCCGTGCCCCTACGGCGTTCCGGCGCATTCCGGCGCCCCCGGCGTCGCCGTACACAAACATTTCTTCCACTGAGGATCCTCCTCCGTCGCCTCTGTATATTCCCCATTCCCGTACGCAAAGCACTCATCGGTGAAGTTCAGCCGCATGACCTGCTCCAGCTTTGCGTTGCAGGGGCGGTCCGTGCACATGTGCAGAAGGAAATTGGTGAAATCCCGGACGAAATCGCGCAGGCCCCTGAGCGGCGCTTCTGGCGTGCTGAGGGTGTTGCCCAGCTTGATCAGCGTTGCGATCGGTGTGCGCAGACCTGCGAAAATTTCTTCGGATGCGAGGCCGGGGTCGGCTGCTGCTGCGAAAGTCGCAGCGATCTGCGCCGACTGTCCCGCGGTGAAGTCCTGGCGCAGATTCCATCGTTCGTAGGCGGGCAGATCAGTCATCACATCTCCTGTCGGGACGTCGCTTGCGGCGATCGCGCGCTCTTCGTCCTGCTTCGCGCGCATTTCCAGGAACGAGATCGTGTGGCTCGCGGTGTTTTTTGTCAGAGAGAACGGGCCCCGCGCGGCGGTCCGGATGATGCCGGGATTGACCCTGTCGATGCATCCATCCTGCGGGACCGGGCGCTGTGTGGGTGCCGACGGCTCCGGTTCCGATGTCTCATCATCTTCAAAAAAGTTATCGATGCCCGTCATCAGCCGTTCAAACTCCCGCCCCGCGTCCGCGCGGCTTTTGACGATGGTTTCCGCCGCGGTCATCGCCTGTAATTCGGCCGCGACGGAGTTTCGCAATGACGGTGCGTCCGTCGGCAGCCGGCTCAGGATTTTTTTGAGCGGCACGCTTCCGCATCCGTATCCGGCTTCGCTTGCGGGCGTATAGTCGCTGTGGAAAAAACAGAGCGTGTCGGGATACGAGGGATCGGGCATGTCCCCTTCTTCCGATATCAGCGGGACAGACCACTGTTCGTCGGTGATCCCGGGATGCAGCGCCCCGCGGATGAATTGCGTGTACTCCTTGTCGAGGTCGTCGTAGATACTTTCGTATCCCACAATGGAAAACACGTCGCCTTCCGCCGCCGCCGCGTCGATCAGCGCCCGGATCTCATTCAGTTTCTGTTCAAAAAGCCACTCGTCGTACCGCAGGCACGCCGTCGAATCGGGAAGACTGCGCTGTTGCTGCGTCACGTGTCGCGCGGTATCGATGGCGATATACACTTCCGATATTCCGTCCCAGTACCAGTCGAGATAGTCCGTGAGAAAGGATGTTCCCGAGATCCCGGGGTTGCCGGCCTCGCTGATCGCCGTGTCGATGCGGTCAAACACGGTCCCGACAGCCGGGGACAGCGGTGGCGGCAGCGCGGCGGATCCCGCTATGGGAGCCGAGAGCAGTGCCAGGCCGGTGAGCAGGAGGAGAAATTTTTTCATGGCGCGGCGCACAGGGAATCGGAACTGTCGAGCGGACAGACAGCCGTCGGGAATGTCGCTTTGGGGAACTGCGAGAGCAGCGATGCCGCGGCAGCGGCGAAATCCTCGAGTCCGCCGACCTTGTTTTTGAGCATCCCGCCGTAGAGATCGTTGCCGATGCGCATGCCGATGGCCGCGCCGAGCGTTTCCAGCCCCTCTTTCGGCCGTTGGAATTCATCGTCCTGCGC
>CAYGGB010000108.1:0-3928 GCA_964349295.1 uncultured Candidatus Peribacteria bacterium
GACTAGGGCTAGGGTTGGGGTTAGGGTTGGGGTTTGGACGGGATGCGAAGAGTTTTCCGGAGCATGTGATTCTTGTGGATGACGTGTCGACGACTGGTGCAACGCTGGATGCGTGTGCGTTGGCACTGAAGAAAGCCGGAGTAAAAACTGTCGAGGGACTGGTGCTCGCGCTGGGATGATTTTCGATTTTTGGATCGATGAAAGAGTAATTTTTGAGTTCATCGCATTGCAAAATTTTCCCATCGGGAAGGCAAGACAAAGTGGTGTGGAAAACTTTTTTCTTTTCCACATGCGGGTTAGGATCGCGTTCCTATGACCGTGCTGATTTCTGCACTGGCGTTTCTGGTGTTGTTGAGTTTTCTTGTTCTGATCCACGAATGCGGTCATTTCTTTGCGGCGCGCATGTCGGGCGTCGTCGTTGAGGAATTCGGTTTCGGATTGCCGCCGCGCGCGATGACGTTGTTCAAAAAAGGAGGGACTCGCTTCTCGCTCAACTGGATTCCGTTCGGCGGATTCGTCCGCCTCCAGGGGGAGAATGCGGTCACGGAACGTGACCGCCGGACAGCGGGGAGTTTTGCGCATGCGAGCATTCCGGCGAGAGTGATGATCCTGGTCGCGGGGGTGTTCATGAACTTCATGTTCGCGCTGATAGTGTTTACGGTCGGGTTTTCATTCTGGCATTGGATTCCCACGTACCTTTCGATGGACGCGATGAAGGACGCCGCGGTCCGGGGGGAAATTGTGCTGAGTCCCGGAGTGACAATCGCAAAACTGGTGCCGGGCGGAACGGCTGAGAAGGCGAACGTGCCGGCGCAGTCGACGCTGCTCTCCGTCGACGGAAAAAAAGTCTTTATCCCGACCGACGTGGTGGAGGCGCAGCAGGGGAAGAAGAGCGTTGTGTATGAACTGTCGGTTCCGTCCGCGGAAGGAGAAGATGTGACGAAGACGATCACTGTTGCGGTCGCTGAGGGAAAAACGGGAATTGAAATCGAGTTCTCCCCGCAGGTGACATCCCCCGCGCGGTCGATCGCAACGTCGTTCATGTTGTCTCTTCACGAAGCCAAAGTCACGACCGTCCAGACAGTTCTTGGTATTGCAAATCTCTTCAAGTCCCTCGCATGGCACGGTACCGTGCCCGAGGGGATCACCGGCATCGTCGGCATCGCGCAGCTCACGCACTCGTCTGTCCAGCTGGGATTCCTCTCCTATATCCGTCTGATGGCCGTGCTGAGTCTGAGTCTCGCGATCCTGAATATTCTTCCGTTCCCGTCGCTCGACGGAGGCCGGCTGATCTTTGTTCTCGTCGAGGCGATCATCCAGCGGCCGGCACCGCGGCGGTTTGAGCTGATCACGAACACGGTCGGGTTTCTGACTCTGATTCTGCTGATTGTTTTGGTGACCTTTAATGATATCTGGCATCTCTTTTAACGAAGAGCTCTCATGCATTATCACCATTCTTCGCCCGGTCTTCTTTATTCCTAATTCTTATCTTCTTAATTCTCGCCGCCGCCCTTGATCCCAACTGCCACCCTCACCGCACAGGTTCCCTCCGCTGTCTTCAGCAAGACGTCGACGGAACTGTGGCTGGAAATCCTCCGGAAGATCGAACCGAAACTCCAGCGCGGGCAGTTCATCACGTGGTTCAAGGATACGGCGGCGCTGAGTCTGGAGGAGGGGAATTTGATCGTCGGTCTGCCGCTCCCGATGTTCCTGACATGGCACATGCAGCATTACCGGATGATGACGCTGGAGATCGCGCGGGAGCTCGATCCGGGTATCCGCCAGATCGTCTACACCGTCGACGTCGGCCTCAAAGACAACCGTGAACGGTCCCCTGACCTGCTCGCGCATTTTCCGGAGGTCAAAAAACGCAAGCTCCCCGGCCGGCAGGAGGTGAAGCTCGCCGAGGGAATCATCAGCAAGGTGCTCAGTCCTCGATATACGCTGGAGAACTTTATCGTCGGCACCAATAACCGTCTCGCGCACGCCGCATGCATGGCCGTGACCAACGAACCCGGCGGCAAGTACAACCCGCTCTTCCTGTACGGCGGCGTCGGGCTGGGCAAGACGCACCTGCTGCAGGCCACCGGCAACACCATCCTGCGCAATCATCCGCGGGCGACCGTCGTCTACATCACGAGCGAGGACTTCACGAACCAGGTAGTCGAATCGATCGAGCACCGGAAAATGGAGCAGTTCAACCGCCGCTACCGTACGGTCGATGTGCTCATTATCGACGACATCCAGTTCATCGCGAACAAAGAGCGCACACAGGAGATTTTCTTCCACACGTTCAACACGCTCTACGAGGAGCACAAGCAGGTGATTATCTCCGCCGACCGTCCGCCCCAGGAACTGCAGCTCGAGGACCGCCTCAAGTCCCGCTTCGCACGCGGCATGATTGCCGATGTTTCCAAACCCGACTACGAAACGCGCCTTGCGATCCTCCGCGAGAAAGCCGCCGAGCATGAGATCTTCCTGGACCACACCGTCCTGGAATTCATCGCCGAACACGTGACCCGCAACGTCCGCGAACTGGAGGGCATCCTTACGCAGGCGGTGGCTCTGTATGAGCTCGAGCAGCGCATGCCCACCGTCCGCAGTATCTCCGAGATCATGGCAAAGTTGAGTATGGATCCGCTGCAGGATCCGGAGTCCGTCGGCTTTACGCACGCCCCAAAACGCAAGGCAACGTTTCAGGAAATCATGGAGGCCGTGAGCCGGTACTACTCCGTGTCGCTGCAGGACATGACGGGACAGAGCCGCGTTCGTGAGGTCCTGCATCCCCGTCAGGTGGCAATGCATCTTGGGAAAAAGCATCTCGGTCTCGCCACCACCCGCCTGGGTGAACTTTTCGGCGGACGCGATCACACGACGGTGATGAATGCACTCACGAAGATCGAAGCGAAGATGCATGGCGACTCGCAGATTCTGCGGGAGATCAGGACGATTGAGGTGGAGATGGGGCTGGTATGAGAGTAAAGAGGGGAGAGGCCCATTCACGCCAAATTCTCCAGATCGCTATGAACGCAGGAAAGAGGCTTTCGCGAAGAAACTTCATCTCTGATATTCTTTTCGCATGATCAAAGACTTGTACACTGAACTGATTGAGCTTCTCGAGAGCCACAAGGCAAAATATCGCCTGATCGACCACGCGCCCGAAGGTAAAACGGAACTCGTGAGCAAAATGCGCGGCAATGAGCTCAAGCAGGCAGCGAACTGCATTGTGATGATGGTGAAAATCGGGAAGAAAGAGACGAAGTATGTGCTCTCTGTTTACCCGGCGGACAAGAAACTCGACTTCAATGCTGTGAAAGCGTTATTCAACGGCACGTACATCTCCTTTGCGACAAAAGAAAAAGCCGAAGAACTCGCCGGCAGCGTTCTTGGTACGGTGCTGCCGTTTTCCTTCAACGATGATCTGGAACTGATTGTTGATCCTCTGCTTCTGGAGAACGAAGAGATGTTTTTCAATGCCGCTCGTCTGGATCGTTCCATGGCACTCCGGACAAAAGACTACGTCAGGATCACGAAGCCCCGTCTTGAATCCATCGCGCAGTCCTTGTCACCTTCAGCTTCATCGTCGGCTCCGAAGGTCTCATCAGGAAAAAAGAAAGACGGTCCCGCCGTCGACGATCTCTATAAACTCCGCCACTCGCTCGCGCATGTCCTTGCGCAGGCGGTGACGAAACTGTGGCCGGACACCAAGATCACGATCGGGCCGCCGGTGGAGAATGGCTGTTATTACGATTTCCTTTTTGCAAAGCCAATTTCAGATGAAGAATTGCCGAAGATCGAGAAAGAAATGAAGAAGATCATTTATCAGGCGCAGACGTTCCGGTGTGATGAACTGAAGACTGCCGATGCGAAGAAATTCTGGAAGGACCGTCATCAGCAATTCAAAGTCGAGCTGATCGAGGATCTGGAG
>CAYGGB010000109.1:0-3909 GCA_964349295.1 uncultured Candidatus Peribacteria bacterium
GTACAAGAGCGACTTCCAGGTCGGCGACCTCGTTATCATCATCGACGGGCCGTTCAAGAACTACGAGGGATCGGTGGACAGCGTCGACGTGAACAAGGGCAAGGTGACCGTGCTGGTGCTCATCTTCGACCGCGAGACTCCCGTCGAACTCGACTTCACGCAGGTGAAGAAGAAATAGAGTACGTCCAGCATTCTATGGAGAGAAATACGGACAGCGGAGGCAACGGCGAGAAGCCCACGGATTTTGGACCGGTTCATGAATCGATAGCTGTGTTCAGAGATACATTACGGAAGCTTGCGAGGGACCCTTTTTTCAAACCGGAAATGGTCTGTGCGGCGGCGATGCTGCCCATGATCAGTATCGGAATGGCGGAATTGACTGGAGACAAAAATACCGCAGCCTACAAAAACCGCTTCCGCAGGGTTCTGACAGAGAGTCTGAAAAAAGTCAGTGGCAAAAGTATTGTCCGGGAGACCATCAATGAGCTCTTGAGCGATCTGGAATAGAAGATTGCATTATATATGAAATAATGTTATAATATTATTAATGCATACCCCAAATCAATATGAACAACTTTTCTGAATATCGCTTGCTCAATTTTTCTCTGGAGGGCATAAATCGTGACTTCGGAGTTCGTGATTCGCTGAGAAGCCTGCGTGCAAATGTGGAAAATGCCCAGTCCAATCACAACGGAGAAATCATCAGCAAGCCAATAACATTGGAGGAAGAAATGGTAAAGTCTTTTGCGAATATCGCAGCGGGGTTCAAGACATTGAAAGCGGAAAGAGAAAACAGGAGCATGCCTGAGATCCGATGGGACTACTCTCTGATTCTGGAAGAGTTTGTTGACATGATTGATGCGTACATGCCACGCGTCAGAACAGCCGGGGAAATCCAGACACTTTCAGAGTGGCTCGGAACCATCAACGAGCGGAGCGGAGAAATGAGAATATATATTGATGAAAGAAGTGCAAGGGAGGAAAGAGAGAGCGGTCAGGGTCGATAGTGATCGCAAAATTTGACAAGAAATTCAACAGGCAGATTCTATCGAAGGTGCTCGCCTGTCACCTTGTCATCACCGGCCTCGTTCAGGGAGTTTTCTTCCGCGTGGAAACGCAGAGAAAAGCCCGCGAACTAGGACTGACTGGATGGGTGCGCAATTGCAGGGACGGTTCGGTCGAGATTCATGCCGAAGGACCCGCAGAGAAACTTCAGGAACTGGAACAGTGGTGCCAGACAGGTCCTCCCCGGGCAATGGTCGGGAGCGTGAGGATGATGAACGCTTCTGAGCAACAGTACGTGTCTTTTGAGATCATGAAATAATCAGGTGGATTCACGGCGCTTCATTTTGCGCATCAGCAGAATCCCCAGCACCGATGCCTGGATCACCTGTCCGACGGAGTAACCGAGCGGGAGTGCGAACACCGAAAGCCGTGGTGTGAAGAAAGCCGCTATGCCGACAGAACAGAACGCAGACCCGACCACGAGAATCGCTGGAGTCACCGTGTCCTTGTAGGCGTAAAATCCGCGCAGGAGCAGGTGAGAAGCACTTTCGAACGGAGCACTCAGTGCGTACAGAATCAGCGCGATACGGAAGACCGGATACCATGCACCAGCATGCAGATGGACAAGGCGCGCGGCAATCGGCGCTACAAGAATAAGAAAGATGCTGGCGGGAATGATCAGCAGAAACATGATACCCAGCCCTTTTTCGACGTAGATACGAAACCGCTGCGTCTCGCCTTTTGCGGCAGCCTGGCTCATAAGGGAATATGCCGACTGGGCAAGCGCGATACCCGCAATGCCCACCAGAACGCTTTGAAAATTCCGCGCATAAGCGTTGATGGTGATCGAACCATTGTCGAGACCGGAGGCGATCGTATCAAACAGGAGCAGCTGGAGCTGGAGCGCTCCGAGAGCGAACATACGCGGCAGCATCAGAAAGCCCATTTCGTGCAGGTCAGGGTGCCAGAGCTTCTTTGGCAAACGGAAGCCAAAATGAAAGACCGCTGCTGCGCGAAAAAGGACATAAACAACCGCCCCGCAAACCGTTCCCGCCATCGGGCCGTAGACGCCGATAGAGGGCGTCAGGAAAAGTGTTCCGAAGATTGTTCCCAGCGTGTACAACACAGGAGTGAGACCGTAAATCCAGTACCGCTGCTCGGTGATCAGGTACTGGCCAAAGGAATTGCCGAAGACGAACAGAAAATTTGTCAGCAGCGCAAGCTGCCCGAAACGGATGTAGAGCGACAGTTCCTCACCGGTGAATTTGACGAGATAAGGAGCAATCCACGGCAATGCAAATGCGAGGGCGATCCCGATCACCCCAAAAAACGCACCACCCATCGCCATCGTGCCGGTCAGGACCTGATTGATCTCGTCGCGCCTGCCGTGCGCCTTGTGCGCCGCGAGCATCGGCACGAAAATCGTCCCGAGAGCCGACATGATGCAGACCTGGAAAAGCAGATCACTCGGCCGGAACGCCGCAACGTATACATCCACCACGCCCAGCCCCGGGAACGTCCGTGCCAGCAGATTATCGCGGACAAGGCCCACCAGTGATGCCGAAAAACCGGTGATGGCCAGAACGATCGCGCCTCCCATGAGGCGGTTCTGCTGGAGGAATGTAGGAAGGCGCATGCTCATAGTGTACCTCCAAACAGTGGAAAGAATGCTGATTTCCTGTAGACTGAATCACTCGCTCTTTCAAATATTGCTACCCCAGTCACGGTTTTCTTCGTAAACGTGCCCATGGCTCAGTTCCCCTTTGCCGCGGCGTACGCGTGTAAAGGAGAACCGTGTACTGGGGCAGGGAGATATCTATGCACAGATTGAATGCGTGGAGGACCAGCTCAGGGATTTTCTTTTGGATCACCAGCGTGGTCGTGATCGTCAGCTGGCTCTGGCCCGAGATTTTCCGGCCCATCAGTTCGAGACCGGTCGACGTGATCATTGTTCTCTTGCTTTTGGTCATCGTACGGGAAGTCATCGGCATGAACCTGAAGATGGACGAAGCCATGAAAGAGTCGCGCAAAATGTCAGAAAAGGAACGTGATCATCATTCCGAAGTCGAACTGAATGAAGAGGTCGATCCGAACAAGAAAATTCCGGATGACAGGATTTCGCCCTGATGTTTCAGACCCCTGCCCCAAAAAGCTGACCATTCCGGTCAGCTTTTTGCTGGTGATGAACAGATTTTGCCTTCATGATGAAGTTTCCGTATTCTTCGCTCATAGAAGCCCCGACCCTCCACTTCTCGGCAATGAGCGATGTACAGATCAAAGAGTCGCTCAAGAAATATTCGATCGGACTGACTGTTGAGGAGGCGAAGAAGATCGAGACGCTGCTCGGGCGCGCACCGACTGTTGTCGAGGCCGTCATCTGGGGGATCCAGGGCAGCGAACATTCCAGCTACAAATCATCGCGGAGATTCCTGAAGATGTTCCCGACAACAGGGAAGCATGTGATCCTTGGACCAAAAGAAGACAGTGGCATCGTCGCGCTGACAGACGGACCTCCGGGAAAACGCTGGGGCATCGTCGTATCGCACGAATCGCACAACCATCCGTCGCAGATCGTGCCGTTCGAGGGTGCGGCGACAGGCGTCGGGGGGACGGTGCGGGATGTCGCGTGCATGGGCGCGCGCGTCGTCGGATGTATGGATATGCTGCGGCTCGGAGATTTGAAGTCGCCGGAAACAAAGAGCATTGCGAAAGAAGTGATGCGCGGCATCGGCGGGTACGGCAATCCCCTTGGTGTTCCGAATCTTGGAGGCGATACGGTCTTCGACGCCGGATTCAACAATAATTGCCTGGTGAACGCCATCGGCATCGGTATCGTTCGCGAAGATGAAATCATCCACAGCGAAGTGCCGGAGGAAGCGGCAAAAGAAGGTTACGACATCATCC
>CAYGGB010000110.1:0-3898 GCA_964349295.1 uncultured Candidatus Peribacteria bacterium
CCGGATATGGAGGAAATCATACAAAAATTCTACCCGATTTGAGGTTTTTGTGATAGAATGTATCGATGAAGCCGAAAGAAAAACTCCCGGAGGCCGCACCGCAAAGAACTCTGGGAAAAATTGTCGGAGGAATACGTGATGGAGCCCGCATGGCATTTCATGCGCTTCTGCCGTTCCCGGATCCGAGGGTGACACAACTCATGGAGGATGATTCCTTTCTTTATGAGATGAAGTTGTCCATGGGTATCCATTTCAACGAAGATGCGCAATATCGGGGGTTGATGACGGCATTCAAAAAACATCCGGATGTTCTGGAACTTGATGACAAGGCACGGGAAGAACTTCGGAGGGAACTTCTAGATCATTTTTCACTTGCACGGGGAACTGGTGCCTAAATCGTCGATCAATAAAAGTATTCAATATGAGAAGTTTTTGTGATAGAATATATCTATGAAGTCAAATGAAAATCTTCTTCCTTCTCCTGAGGCTCCCCGGGGTTTCCTCTCCAGAGTGGTGACCGGTACTGTGAACGGTGTTCGCACAGTTCTCAAAACAATTTTTCCGCCTGAAGATCCTGAAGTCGCAAAACTCCTGACGCCGAAATTCCGTGAAGAATTTTCGAAAGCATATTATGAGGCGCTGGCGAAATTCCGCAGTGGAGAACTGCGGCTGGATCCCGATAAAAAGCAGTCCTCAGCGTTTCTTGATGCGCTGGAACGTCAGGGTATAGAAACGACTTTTGATGCTTTTCAGTATGTTCTCGACGGATACCCTGCGTATTCGCTTCTGAATGACGATCAGCAGTCGCGTGTTCGCTGGGCGCTGCTGGAGCATTGCGGTCTGATACCCGGCGGACTCTGATGTACGCGGAAAAAAGCCTGTCCGTATCATTCGGACGGCAATTTACATGTTCGAGTAAAACTGTCCGGCTTCGCTTCGCTACGCCGAGACAATTTTACATGTTTGAGTAAAATTGCTTCTTCTTGTTCTCTTCGCGGTATCCCTCGCGCATCAGGGCGCGGATGCGCTGGAGACGGCGGGTCTTGGGGCGCTTGTGAGTGCGGCGGTCACGGAGGACTTTGATCAGGTTCGATTTCTGCACCTGCTTTTTGAACCGCTGCTGAAGCCGGTCCGTGGACTCGTCGCCGTGCTTGATTGCGTAGATAGCCATAGAGCCGACATAGGGTACGGGAGCGGGGAGGCTCTGGCAAGAGGAGAAAGAACACGCTCGAATGTGCTCGTTTCTTCGTTACTTCGTCGAATGTTTGACGAAGTAACGAAGAAACGAGAGTGTTCGAAGAAACGAATAAACGCCCGGTGGTCGACCATTGCCTGCCCCGCACTCTCTCTATAGACTCTCCTCCGATATGGCCGCTCCCAAGTATACCGCCTCACAAATCCAGGTCCTCGAAGGTCTCGAACCCGTGCGCAAACGTCCGGGTATGTACATCGGTTCCACCGATGCGCGCGGTCTTCATCATCTCGTCTACGAAATAGTCGATAACAGTATCGACGAAGCGATGGCGGGGCATTGCGACAGCATCATTGTGACGCTTGAAGACGACGGTTCGATCAGTGTCGAGGACAACGGCCGAGGCATTCCGGTCGACATGCATCCGACGGCGAAGAAATCGGCGCTCGAGGTGGTTCTCACGACACTGCATGCGGGTGGAAAATTCGGCGGCGATGATTCGGGCTATAAAGTCTCCGGCGGTCTCCACGGCGTCGGTTCGTCTGTGGTCAACGCGCTCAGCGTCCGGATGCGAGCAACAGTTTTCCGCGATGGCAATGTGTACCAGCAGGAATACAAGCGCGGCAAGCCGCTCGCGGATGTCAAAAAGACCGGCAAGACCGGCAAGCACGGAACGCTGATCAACTTTCTGCCGGACACCGAGATTTTCGATACGGTCATCTTCAGTCTGGATGCGCTGATGACGCGTTTGCGCCAGCAGGCCTATCTCACGCGAGGCATCACGCTGTCGATCATGGACGCGCGCACCAAGCGTCCGGAAGAGGATCTCCAGTATCCGCTCCTGTACCGCTTCCACTTTGAAGGCGGCATCTCGGCGTATGTCTCGCATCTCAACGAATCGAAGGATCGCATCGGGGATGTCGTGTGGTTTGAAAAAGACACAGAAGACGGCTTTGTCGAAGTCGCTCTTCAGTACACGCAGACGTTCCAGGAGCATGTGGTTTCCTTTGCGAATAACATCCATACCGCGGAGGGCGGCCATCACCTCACAGGTCTTAAGGCCGCGCTCACGCGCACCATCAACGCGTATGCGCGTAACTACGGCATTCTCAAGGAGAAAGAGGAAAATCTGACCGCAGATGACGTCCGCGAGGGTCTCACTGCCGTTCTCGCCGTGCGCCTGCGCGAACCGCAGTTTGAAGGCCAGACCAAAGGCAAACTCGGCAACGCCGAAATGAAGACCGCGGTCGAAACTGTCGTGAACGAAAAGCTCAGCCAGTACATGGAGGAGAATCCGTCCGAGGCCAAAGATATCGTTGCCAAGTGTCTTCTCGCCGCCCGCGCCCGCATGGCCGCCCGCGCTGCGCGTGACAGCGTGATCCGCAAAGGTGCGCTCGACGGTATGACGCTGCCGGGCAAACTCGCAGACTGTTCCAACCGCGACCCGGCCCAGTGCGAGATCTACATTGTCGAGGGAGACTCCGCCGGAGGGTCTGCCAAGCAGGGCCGAAACCGCGAGTTTCAGGCGATCCTGCCGCTCAAGGGAAAGATCCTCAACGTCGAGCAGGCCCGCATGGACAAGATGCTCGCGAACAACGAGGTGAAGGCGCTCATCATCGCGCTCGGCATGGGCATCGGCGAAGTGAAAGATTTCAGCAAGCTCCGCTACCACCGCGTCATGATCATGACCGATGCCGACGTGGACGGCGCACACATCCGCACGCTGCTCCTGACGCTCTTCTACCGCTACTTCCCTGAACTCATCGAAAAGGGAATGCTTTACATCGCGCAGCCCCCGCTCTACAAAATCCAGAAAGACCGCGAGATCCGCTACGCCTTCACCGATCCGGAAAAGGCTGCGATCATGAAGGAATGGGGTGTGAAAGAGGAAGAGACGAGGGAGCCGGACGAGGACAGCAAAGAGACGAAAGAGGACGATGAAATGGCCGCCCTGACCGCCGAAGGCGACGCCAAAAAAGCCGCCCCCAAGAAGCGCAAGATCACGATCCAGCGCTACAAAGGTCTTGGTGAAATGAACCCGCAGCAGCTGTGGGAGACGACCATGGATCCCACGACGCGCCTGATGCTCCGTGTGACATTGGATGACGCTGAGCGTGCTGACCTCACCTTCACAACGCTCATGGGGGCCGAGGTCGCGCCGCGCAAGAAATTCATCCAGACGCATGCGAAGACGGTCAAGAACCTCGACATCTAATTATCAATGACCAATCTTTAAGGAAGGTTTAAAGGTGAGATTTCGAATGCAAAAAGTGGGGTACTTAAGAACTTTCCTTCTTTCATCTTCCTTTGTGATTGGTCATTGGTCATTCCTCTCCCACATGATCCCGCATCACGTACGTATCAAGGTTCTCTTTGCCGAGCAGTTTGATCACCTCCGGAATCGCGTCTTTGAAGGCCATCTGCTTCTGTTTTCCCGCCTTCATGTCGCGGACGATGATCGTTCCTTCTTTCACTTCCATCTTGCCGAGCAGCAGCGTGTAGCGTGACTGGAATTTGTCGGCCAGGCGCATCTGGCTTTTGAGGCTCGCTTCACCGAGCGCGCCGAGTGTGTGAACGCCGAGCTCCCGGAGCTGTGAGACGAGCGTCAGGCATTGTTTCTTGGCTTCGGGTCCCAGCTGCGCCACGAACACATCGACCTGATCCTTGTTCGGAGCCTGCACACCGGCTTCTTTCATATGCCAGATC
>CAYGGB010000111.1:0-3841 GCA_964349295.1 uncultured Candidatus Peribacteria bacterium
GGGAGGGGAGGGGGCGTGCAGAGGAGACAGAAAGATCATGCGCGGATCACCGTGCGCCGGATGGCGGACTCCAGGAGTCCGGCTGCGGATGTTTCCGGGAATGTGGACTGGTGAATCGGGGGAAACCACGATTGCAGAACGCCGGAGAACCGGCGGGTTGTGCGGAGTGACGGCTGGTATGAACGATAGATACTCATATGCGTGACGGGGGAGGTGGTAAGAAACACGACAATAGAAGCCTGCGATTTTTCAGCAAGCGTCAGCGAATACATTGCATCACTGTCATTTCCTGTGCCGTGCGCTCATCTGGACCACGATGTCAGGAAATCCATGGGCATCAATCCGATGAACCTCTTCGCCTGCAGATCAGGATCAAGAGATCTGTTGTTGTACTTCCACTCCAGTTCCTTCAGGTACGACGCCATGTTGCGTTTCCAGAGACCGTGGTGCGTGCGTATCCGTTCCCGGATCCATGTCCACAGCTGTTCCGCATTTTCCTGCGCCCGCTTGTCCTCCGTAAAACGGTGGAACTTCCCGCAGCACACATACCCTGCGTATCCTTCCCGCACGCCGGGCGCCTCTTCCCGTGAGAGAAGTGTCTGGAAACGTTCAATGGACTCGGTATCGCCGAGCGGGTCGAGGTACACATCGTCATCCTTCCGGAACTGCACGCCAAACACCGGCGTGCCTCCTCCCGCCTCTCCGCTGCGTCTTTTGCTTTTGCACCACGCGCACCAGGATTTCTCGCGCGGCGGCTGAAAGATTTCGATGGAGCCGGTGAGGAGACCGGCCTTCTCGCGCGGCAGACCCTTTTCGGCAATCAGCGTGCGGAAGTGATCGTAGTGGGCGGCGACCAGCCTGTAGCGGTGATGCGTGATCTGGGCCGTCGTGTGCGCGGAAAAATCGAGACAGAAGCAGAGTAGGATCTCAGCACACTGCCGCAGCTTGGTGCTTTCCGTCACTTTGTGGATGCGGAACTTCTTGCCGCAGACCGTGCATTTTCTGCGTCCGTCGCCCAGGATATTCAGCCTCGTCCGCACGGCGCACCCGGGGCAAAGGACATGGCGGGAATCGTCGCTTTGCGTGGGACGCACCTTCTCCGCGAGATGCGGCAGAAGGGAATCCGCGTTAATGATCATGTGTGGAGCGGAAGAGTGGCACTTTGAACGTCCACTCTAGTCCTTTCCGGTGTCCAATAGTGAGAAAAACAGAGTTTATGGACAGAATTTTTAAATAGTTTTTAAAATCTTCCTCGTCATTTTTTCGTCGAAGATGCAGACAGTCGGACTCCATGTTGCTCTACCGCAGGTATTTCTTCACGGACGTCCAGATGTGGTCGTCATCCATATCGCTCTTGATCAGATACTCGCTCACATCGAAGTCATTGCACTTCACGATGGTTTTTTTGTCGCTGAGATTGGTGCAGACAAAGACGGGAAATGTCATGTTTCTGTTTTTCCTGTGCTGCAGGACCGCAAAACCGTCGACATGCGGCATCAGCAGGTCGAGCAGCAGAAGATCGGGGGGGTCCGCATCCATGCTGTCGATGGCCTCCTGCCCGTCGCGTGCGGTACTTACGCGGACGCCATGTTTTTCCAGCACTTTCCGTATCATCTCGAGGAGGAACGCTTCATCCTCGGCAACGAGCACATGTTTCTGTCGGTCGCTCATAAGAGGATGGGGGAATGCAGGAAACAGAGGGGCAACGGTCTATCGCAGGTATTTCTCGATCGCAGGCCAGAGAGCGTCGTCATCCAGGTCGGTTTTCACGAAGTAATCCTGCACATTCATCTGTCTGCATTTTTCTTTCGTCATCCTGTCGCTTAGATTGGAAACCACGATGACGGGACACTCCACATGCTTCTCCCGTATGACTCTCAGTACGCCGTGCCCGTCGACGACCGGCATGAGGATGTCGAGCAGCACCACGTCCGGCACGTCCTTCTCCATCACGTCGAGAGCCTCCTGTCCGTTGTAGGCGATGGTGACGCGCACACCGTATCTGATGAGGATTTTTTCCATCATCTCGGCGAGGAACGCTTCATCTTCGGCGATGAGAACGTGCTTGCTCATACAAAATCAGGAAGGGAACACAAGAGTGAATGTGGTGCCTGCATTTTCCTGCGAGACGAACGAGATCCTGCCCCCGATGAGGCGCACGATATTGTACACCATGTACAGACCGATCCCGGTGCCCGATGCCGCCGGGCTCGCGATGTTCGATGCGCGGAAGAATTTCTTCGGGATCTTCCGCTGTTCGTCCTGCGGAATGCCATATCCCGTGTCCGACACGTCGATACGGATACTCTTTCCGTCTTTGCGTGCGTAAATGCCCACTTGTCCCCCTTTGGGCGTGTATTTGTAGGCGTTGCTGAGCAGGTTATCCAGGATTTCGATGAGCAGCTGCTCATCCGTCTCGACGAGCAGATTCTCCGGACACCGGATACTGATCTCCAGCCCGCTTCTTTGCCTGTGCGTATCGTGCAGACGGACGATCTTGTCCAGAACCGTTTTTAGATTGAGCTGCGTCATTTCCGGTTCCGTCGCGCTCTCTTCCAGATATGAGATCATCAACATTCTCCGGATCGTCACCGCCATGTGCGTCGACGTTTCGTGCGCGGTCTGCACCAGCTTCTGCAGTTCATCCGGGAGGTTCTCTCTCTTCAGACTCGAGAGCGCCCAACGGATCGCCGTGAGCGGCGTGCGCAGCTGATGTGACGCGATGGCCATGAATTCCGACCGGGCTGTGTCGATCTCCTTTTCCTTGGTGATGTCGCGGAAGACTTTGACGGCGCCCATCAGTTCTTTGCCGATAAAAATGGGCGCAACGGTGATGGCGACCGGAAAAGAAGACCCGTCTTTCCGTACATAGAAGAGAGTGGCGCCGCCCGTGTCGCTGCTGGAGGCGGAACCGTCTTTTAGCATTTTCGTGACCGGGCGCTGCAACTGCGGAACTGTTTTGCCGCCGGAGTCCCTCATCGGGATCACCATGGACAGGAGCTTCCCCCGCACATCCGTCTCCTTCCAGCCGAGCAGTCTTTCAAACGCCTTGTTGACGAGCAGAATCCGCCCGGCCTTGTCTGTTGCAACGAGACCGTCGCCGATGCTTGCCAGAATCGCTTCGTCTTTTGCCCTCATCTGTTCAAGGTCTTTCGTGCGCTCAAGAACTTTCTTCTCCAGCGTTTCGTGCGAGGTTTTGAGTTTCTTCGCCGTCACCATCAATGTGCGTCTGACGGCTTCCTTTTCTTTCGCTGTGATGGCGAGCTGCGTGGCCTTGAGACGGAGTTTCTTCGCCGTGACCATGAGCGTGCGCCGCACCGTCTCTTTCTCCCGTGCCGTCACCGCGAGCTGCGTGGCTTTGATGTGAAGTTTTTTTGCGGTGACCAGCAGCTTGCGTCTGACCACCTCTTTTTCCCTCGCCAGCACTCTCAGCCGGAGGGCGATGGTATGGGATGCCGAAAGACGGTTTTTTTTGATCATGCGTGAACGGAAAAGGATTTTTGGCTGAGTGATGAAAGTACAGTGTACTCTCTTTTCCAGCGATCTTGTTATCGGAACCTGTAGTTTCGGATCAGAAAAAATGTGGAAGCAGATACCCCCATAGGTCGTACAGGTCCGGGTGTTATGACATGGATTGGATAGATTTTGACATATCGGTATCAATGCAGCTCCCTTCGGCAAAAACTGCGGTTTCTTCTCCGAATTTATTCTCCCTAAACGATTTTCCCCCGTGTATACTCCCCGCACGCATTTTCTGTTCAGTACATCGTTGGGGAGTCGCCAAGCGGTAAGGCAGTAGCCTCTGGAGCTACCATTCGGGGGTTCGAATCCCTCCTCCCCA
>CAYGGB010000112.1:0-3826 GCA_964349295.1 uncultured Candidatus Peribacteria bacterium
TCACGGAGGAACGCACACAAACACAAAAGGGCCCGCAAGGGTCTTTTTGTTTATTCGATGGATTCAGCGGAAGTATTTTTTGAAGTGTGCGTAGGCTTCTTTTTCCGCTTTCCATTTCCGATGCCGCGCAAGACCGACCCATGCCACAGCGCCATGTAGAAACCGGCGGCGCGAACGCTCCAGAAAGGTCGGATCTTTCGGTCCTGTGTAGAGCGAATAGATATTTTCGATGCACTCATGCCCATAATCCCAGAGAGTGTGAAAATCGAGAGCGGGATCGAAAATTGCGCGGTCGCCAAAATCGATGACGCCGCTGATTTTTGTGTGTCTTTCATCAATATAAATATGATCTGTGTAGAGATCGCAGTGAATAAGGCAGGGCGTATAAGGATCGTTCACATGCTGTTTTGCGTCGTCAAAAAATGCATCCACCCGTTTTTGTTCCTCTTTTTTCAGCGATGTTCTCAGATACCGGCGATATTCGCGCAGACGCCGGGACAATTCCTTCCGGTAATCCATGACGGGTACATGATATTTCTTTGCAAACGGTAGCGGGGTCGTGTGCAGTGCAGACAGGAATTTCGCGATCTGTGTCTGCATGCGTTTTTGGGCCTGCGGCGTGCAGTGCCGGTAGGCCACGGCCTGGAGGGTTTCTCCGGTGATCATCCTGTACGCACCGAACGAATGGTCGCGCGCAATGAGGGTGTAATGAGGGATCGCGACCGGCAGACGTTTGTGCAGCGCCTCCAGAAACGGAATTTCCTGCGGGAACAGATCCTTGTATTTCCGCTGAATGGGAAACCGGAACACCCATTTCTCATCCAGAATGAGAGCGACATGATCGATGCCCTGCGGGGGGATTCGAACCTTTTTGAATTTCAGGTCAGGGAATTCCTGGCGGATACGGCGGAGATAGCGGTCGGTGTTCATAATGGCAGTTTGCCAGATTTTCCGTGGGAATGCCGTTCGGGCCGCCGGGCCGTTGCCGGGCATGCCCGGCAACGGCCAAATAAATCCGTATGCGTAGGGGCACGGCATGCCGTGCCCCTACGAATCGCGTGCCCCTACGGTCCGTGTTCAACCGACCATTGTTTTGGGTTATTCGCAATGTATTGCCGCATATTTTGCAATGCCGCGTCATCCCGGATGATACGTTCATGATAATTGCGTTGCCATATGGGTTGACCGCGGGTGTTCCGGATATCGTTGATACGTTTGGTCACGGCGGATTTATATGAACCGATGACGGACGATAATGAACGCGGAATCCCGCGACCAAATTGACGGTGTGTATCCGTCGTAGGGGCACGGCACGCCGTGCCCTCGTCACCCAATACCGTTCCCGTGTCCCCGCGCCCGGCATCGGTATTCCCGCAAAATTTTAAAATCCCATGCATATGATCGGGCATAATCACGAACGTATCGATGTTCACGAATGGAAAATGTTCGGGTATTGCCCGCCAAAATTCGCGGGCGCATTGGCCGAATTTGTTCAAAATCACATGGTCATTATGAATATCGCCAAATATCCGTTCACGTTCCATCGTACACATCGTTATAAAATACGTCCCGATGGCCGAATAATCGCGTTCGTAAACACGGATCGTTCTCCGGTGATGAATCCTCGGATTATAAAAAGACATACCTCCACCCTATCCACCACAAAATCCGCCCGGAAGATCCTCTGAATCATTTTGTTCATACCGATATTGAATTCTGCTCTCTATGAAGCCATTCCCAGACGTTCTATACCCCTGTGGAACGTCTCGATCTTACGCCTTACAATTTCTCCAACCTCTCCCTCGCACTCACCAATCCGGGGTCCAGCTGCACCGCCTTCTCCAGTGCCGCTCTCGCCTCATCTTTCCTCCCGGTCTCAGCAGCGGACCATCCGAGCAGTTCCTGTGCCAGCGCCATGTCGGGCCATTTTTTCACGGAACTCTGCGCAAACTGATAGGCGTCTTCTTTCTTGTCCGTCTGAATCGCGAGGGAGACGGTTTTCTGGAAGACGGCGATATCGGCGTCCGGTTCCGTCACGAGTCCGCGGTACTGATCGAGCGCCAGCGGCAGATCGGGAATTTTTTCCGCAACGTCTGCCAGCCTCCGTCGCGCTTCTTTCTTCGGTTCAAATCCATTGGCGAGCGCGTACTGCAGGAACGTCGACGCGTTTTTCCATTGTTCAAGGACCGTGTAGGTGCGGCCGAGGAAATACTGGATCTCGGGTTTCTCGGGGTCAATCGCATACGCTTTTTCGAAGGACGAGAGCGCCTCGGGGAACCGTTCGGTCGTCAGTTCGCAGTATCCCTGCACCGTCCACGCGTCGCGGTAATCGTCCTGTTCCCGGACCACCTGTCCCAGCAGCGGCAGGGCCAGCTCGCATTCCTGCACCTGGGCGAGTGCGCGGGTGAGCAGAGTAGTCAGGTGCAGCGGCTTGCTTTCGGGAAACAGGGCAAACTCGTCATATGCGGCCATGAGTGTCCGTGCATAGGCGCGCAACGCAGGATCCCAGCCGTTCAATGCTGCCTGCAGTTCCTGTTTCGCCTCTTCGTGCCGTCCCCGGACGATCATCATCAGCGCGCTTCCGTACGCTTTTTGCGGCGAGTCCTTCGCAGCCACAAGAAGCTGTTCCGCCTTCACCATTTCGCCGGTCCGGAGAGCGACGATGGTTTCGAGAAGCAGAAGATCCTCACTCTTGGCCCCCAGGCGGCGCAGTTCCTGGATCGTCGCCTTCACCTTTTCGATCTCACGCCGCTGCATCTGCGCCTGTGCAAGCTTGCGCAGCGCCGAAATTCCGCCTCCTGCATCGACCGACGCCTGATATTCCTTTTCCGCCCCGCCCCAGTTTCCCTGCAGGGCCAGCAGATCACCCTGCCGCAGATGGATGAGGATCACATCGCCGCTGTCGACCGGATCCTGCACCGTGGTTCCCGTGCCGGACACCGCGATCTGATCCTGCTTCTGCGTGAGTGCCCGTACGCGCCGCTGCAACGATTCCTGCGTGATGTTCAGCTGCCACCACGCGTAACTCAGCACCGCCGCCGTCAGCAGGAAGGCGGCGAGGATGGGAGTGAGGACGCGGGCGGAGAGTTTCATCGGGAAAAGAGTAGCAGCGGGGGCGGGAGTTGCGCCATTGCGCTGCGAGGATTCCAAGGAGTCCGAAGAGTCCGAGGACGAGAAGGAATTTTAGAATCGCAAAAAACCTCTCGTTTTTCTACTCCCTTGCCAACTGGTCCTCGGACTCCTTGGAATCTTCGGACTCCTTACATCGTGGGACTCAACTCCCCATCCCCTCCATGCGTCATCCCGCCGACCGTTGAACGCGCGGCCGCATCGGCGATATGTTTCGGGAGAACCGCCTCGATAGCGCCCCACTTTGCATCGCCTTTTTCCGGAAGCAGCACCGTGACCTGATCGCCAACTTCGGCGCGGTAAAAGGTGACGGATGCGAGCAGGACCCTGAGGGCTTTTCCTTCCGACAGCACTTTGTACTGGCCGTCTTCCTGGATGAGCAGGCCGAGCGCGGTGCGCCGGGGCGTGGGAGCGATCTGCTTGTAGATGAATTTGCCTTCGTCGGTGATCGTGAGCTTCATGCCGTCGCCTTCCACCAGTTTGCTCTTGCTCGCGTAGTTCGCCGGCACGGGGTATGTCTGTCCGGCGCTGTCGACCATGTTCTGACCGTCAAAAATCCCTTCGATGACCCTGCCGTTTGCCGGACTTCCCGTCATGCTGCTGGCGCGGAGCACGTGGCGTTCGCGCGTTGAATCACTGACACCCGTAATATCGCGGAGCATCGCATGCGCGGTCTTGAGCGACGACATGGCGGTGT
>CAYGGB010000113.1:0-3789 GCA_964349295.1 uncultured Candidatus Peribacteria bacterium
CGCGCGATTTCTTCCCATCCTCTGCACAACAACCGGTGATCCAGAAGCTGTATCATCCCACGGAGCGTTTTCCCGTCTCCGAAAGGATCGCTGAGCGCGGTCTCTATCTCCCATCCGGTCTTGCGCTGACGCAGGAACAAATCACCTATGTCTGTGACTCCATCCAAAGCATTGCAGCCGCATGAGATCCGTCTCGTTTCGGTGGTGCTTCCGACCTACAACGAGGCCGGAAATATCGTTGATCTGTGCCTCGCGATTGATCGTGCAGTCACTCAGCCGCACGAGATCATTGTCGTTGACGACAATTCGCCATACGGGACGTCACGACTGGTCTCTGAACTCGTCGCGTCCGGCACCTGCCCGGGTTTGCGTATCGAGACACGCGTCACCGACCGCGGGCTGACAAAAAGTATCCAGCGTGGCATCGATCTTGCGCAGGGCGACACGGTTGTCTGGCTCGACTGCGATTTTTCCATGCCTCCCGGGATCATTCCGCAGCTTCTGGGAAAGATTGAATCAGGTCATGATATTGCGGTCGCATCGCGGTTTGTGGAGGGAGGGAAGTACAAGGAAAGTCACCAGTGGTTCGGGGGAGAGGAGTCGCGCGCGGCGATCCTGCTCAGCCGCCTGCTCAACTGGTTCCTGCGCCATGCGCTCTTCGCGTCTTTCACCGATTATACGAGCGGGTTTATTGCTATCCGGCGCGATGTTCTGCAAAAAATCCGTCTCAATGGCGACTACGGGGAGTACTTCATCGATCTGATCTTCCGTGCGATCCTCATGGGGCATCCGTTCATCGAAATTCCTTATGTAAATGTTCCCCGACGCGCAGGCGAATCAAAAACCGGCACGAGTTTCCGTCATCTCTTCCGGCGCGGGCTGCCGTATTTATGGACGATCGTGCGGATGTGGGGGTTGCGGGCAGGGCACTTGGTCGGGCGGTCGGTGTGATTGTCTTTATGGCCCTCTCCCCCGGTCCCTCCCCCTGAGGGGGAGGGGAGAAAGATGAAACTTTTTCTTCCTACAGGGCAGAAAGTATTTTTTCGAACGCGGGATCTTTCACGGCCAGATCAATGTCTGCGAGAGACACTGTCGTTTCTCCCTGCAGGTCGTCATCGAGACCTATGCTGAGCGAGGCACTTTGAGAAGCGGAACCTTTGTATGCCGCTGCAATCATTTTTCCGTGTCCGGCACCCATCGCCTGCGTTACCCGCTGGACGGCCTCGTTGATTTTATCTGCCTCTATTTCATTCCTGATGTCGGGACGTTGACTGGGGATGGAGAGGGTCATGAAGAGTGGGGAGAAGTGCGTGCATTTTTCATCATCCTGAAAATTTGTCAATCCTCTGTGGGTTTTTCTCATGCAAATGGCACCTGTAAGCGAAAACTTATGGCAACAGCTTCCACTCCTCCAATGCCGCCCTGATCACTCCTGCCGCCTCTTCCACCGTTTTTGCATTCGGATGGACCGTATCCCAGCTGAGACTTTCCGGCTTGTTGCCGAAGACTTCGTACAGGTTGAGAACATGGAAGTCGTGTTTTTCGGCGATAGCACGGAGCTTTTGGCCGGATTCCAGATGCAGATGTTTCTCGGGCCAGATAACGAAGAGCATGTGCAGGCTTCTTGGAAGCGTTTTTACGAACGACGAGAGCGTCTGTTCATATTTCTGCAGTTGTTCATCCGTCACCTCGTCCCCAAAGGCGTTCTGGCGGTATTCGGTTTCCTGGGCTTTCAGATTTCCCAGTTCGGTCCGTGCAATAATCACTTTTTTGATCGTGCGGTAGAAGGCGCTGTGCAGATCGAGCCAGCAGCGGCCGGGGAGATGCCCGAGCGGTCCCGTGTCGAGCGGATGGCATCTGGGTTCCGACGGGGTCCATCCGGGTGGTTGCAGATTTCCCTCGTCATCCAGAAGTGCCGTCTCGGTATCACTCAGATCGTTCCAGTAAAACACCAGGACGAGGGTATCGGGATGGAGCGGTTCGATTTTTTTCCTGTAGACCGCAGCTTCCTGCCCAAGCGTGTACCCTGGTGCCGCTCCCGACACCACGTTGAACTTTTTCTCGAGCAGTCCGTTGAGTTTAGCCGCAAGCGTCTGCTCGTTCTCCAGGCCGTACCCGAAGGTGATCGAATCGCCGAGCAGCGCGATCGTCGGCTTTCCCGGATGGACTTCCTCCGACCGGAACCCGCGACGGTCCGTCACGATGATGGTGCGGAAGGCCTCTTCGGACAGATTTGGTTTCAGTTCGTAACTGATCGCCGGGTCATCGCTCTTCTGGTAGATCGGCGGCGGAGAGGGTCGACCTTTGTCGATTCCGGTGACGCGGAGGGCCAGTTCTATACCGCCGAGAAAAACCAGCAACGTTCCGGCGGTGAGACCAAGGTTTACGAGAAGGTTCTGACGGCGGCGCATGGGGATATGGTAGCGGAGGGACGTTCCACAGGGGTGTAGAACCGGAAATATGGCTTTTGGAAGCCATAAATTCAGGTAGGCGAAAAGATTCTTTCAGGAGGCCTCTTCCGGAGTAGAAAGCAAGGTTTCATTCTGTTGCATATGATTTCCAACACCCTTATCCCCATTGAAACCATTGGCAGCCGCATTCTTCTGATTCGCAGGAAGAAAGTGATGCTAGATGTGCATCTGGCTGATTTATATCAAGTATCCACGGGTACCCTCAATCAGGCAGTGAAGCGCAACAAGAAACGCTTTCCAAAAGATTTCATGTTCCAATTGACCCTGAAAGAAATGGACGAAATCTTGATATCACAAATTGTGATATCAAGTTCTGGTCATGGCGGAAGGAGGCACCTGCCCTTTGTTTTTACTGAACAAGGGGTTGCGATGCTATCGTCCATTCTTCGCAGTGACCGCGCAATCCAGGTCAACATCGCCATCATGCGAGCATTCGTCCGTTTGCGGGAATGGCTGGCGAATAACAAACATTTCGCTCATAAACTTGCGGCGATTGAACGAAAATTAGCGGAGCAGGATAAGAAAATATCTTCAGTCTTCGAAGCGATCCAGGCGCTGATGACGCCGGTAGTTACGGAGAAAAAAGGGGCTATTGGATTTCGACTAGATTAGGAGTGGGTAACCACCATCGAACCGCAGGCTAATCCAGCTGAAACTGTTTCAAGTACATTTCCGTATCCCTCTTCACGCTCTCTGGCATGTTCTCTTTCCGGAGGAGGCAGTTTCCGAGCACCAGAATGTCCATGTGCGTATGCAGGAAGCAGTTCACTGCGTCCCTGGGACTCTCAACGATCGGTTCGCCACGGACGTTGAAGGATGTGTTGATGATCACCGGGCATCCGGTGCGTTTCTCAAATGCTTTTATCAGATCGTAGTATCTCGGATTCTGGTCGCGGCGGATTGTCTGGATGCGCGCGGAACCATCGACGTGCGTTACTGCAGGAATTTTTTCCCGCTTGTGGGGGAGCGTGTCAGCAACAAGCAGCATGTAGGGACTCTCGCGATCCAGATCGAACCATTCGGATGCTTTTTCCTCAAGAACCGTGGGCGCGAATGGCCGGAAACTCTCCCGGAATTTTATTTTCCGGTTCACCTTCTGCCAGTTTTCGCGGTTTCGCGCGTCGGCGATGATCGAGCGGTTGCCGAGGGAGCGGGGTCCGTATTCCATCCTTCCCTGGAACCACCCGATCACATTCATTCCTTCCAGCAGTGTTGCTGTCGTTTCCATCAGATCCTGATCATTCAGCGTCTCGTACGGCAGGCTCTGGCTCTTCAGGTAATCCTCAATCTGTTCCTGTGTGTATGCATTGCCCAGATA
>CAYGGB010000114.1:0-3771 GCA_964349295.1 uncultured Candidatus Peribacteria bacterium
GGCCTGACGTGTACTACGGCGAGTCAGTGCTGCTCGAACATCTGTAGCGGATCGAAATGTCAGCCCACATCTCCTACCGCCTGTGGGTCACTCACATATCCTAATTCGAGTATTGTCACCCAATGCAATATCAATCCGAGCTGCGGGGTGGATCAGTTTT
This sequence comes from uncultured Candidatus Peribacteria bacterium, assembly GCA_964349295.1. Lineage (GTDB taxonomy): Bacteria > Patescibacteriota > Gracilibacteria > Peribacterales > Peribacteraceae > JABFSS01. The sequence goes on from CAYGGB010000114.1 coordinate 161, forward strand.
GCAAGGGTTCAACAACATCGCGCTGGGGATGGTGTGGATGGCTTCCCTGCAGAATATATACTGTTCAGTGCGCGTGTGCGGGCAACACTCCTTGTGAAAGCAGATCGCTCAGCAATTGTACAAACTCCAATTTGGGTGATGCAGGATGTACAGGAGGGCGGGCTTGCGAAGCAGTAGCGTTCACAGGATGTCGATGCCGCTTCCCCTGAAAAATGAGAAACTGACAACATTTTTCATCTATAATCCACGGGCATTTGCAAAATATGAGAACAGACCACACTCCTGTACAGGTACTGAAAGCAGATCCTTCCTGGCGCATCGGCATCGTCTTCTCCTCCTTCTATAGTGACGAAGTAGGAATGCTTGTCGATGGCGCCAAAAAATCGCTTCTGGCAGCCGGAATCAAAGAAAAGAACATCACCGAACATCCGGTGGCCGGTTCATTCGAGATTCCTTTGATCGGCATGCAACTGATCTGGGAGAAAAAAGTGGACGCGCTCATCGGTATCGGGATCATCGTGGAAGGGGAGACGCATCATGCGGAACTTCTTGCGCGGGAGAGCGCGAGGGGAATCATGGACGTCCAGATACGGTACGGTATCCCGTTCGCATTCGAAATCCTCCACGTGAAAAATCTCAAGCAGGCGACGGTCCGGTCATCAGGTTCCGACAACAAAGGAGAGGAGGCAGCGCGCGCGGTGCTCCATTCGCTTGCCGAGATCGCAAAGTTGCGTTCTTGAATTATTGAACAATTGAGTTGTTCAAGTTACGATGCCGACCGTTCCCCCGCTTTTCATGCGCACAAAATTCCCTCTTCTCCCGATTGCCGGCCTTCTCCTGATTCCGTTGTCCCTCATGGCAGCGCGTTTTCCCGATGTTCCGGCCAGCAACCCGCACCGCACCGCCATCGAGCAGCTTGCGGATCTGGGCGTTATCGGCGGGAACCCGGACGGGACATTCCATCCGCTGGATCCCGTGAACCGCGCCGCGATGCTGAAGATGCTCTACAAGGCGGCAAAGATGGAACCGCAAAAAGTGGGCGGATGTTTTTCGGATGTCGAGCAGGGGAGCTGGTACGAACTGTACGTGTGCGATGCCGCCACCAAAGGTTTTGTGAAAGGATACGGTGCCGACGGTCCGCCGGAAAAGCGCACATTCAAACCCGCGCAGCCGGTGACGCGCTCCGAGGCGATCAAGCTGACCATCGCCGTGTTCGGAATTCCCCAGGCCGAACTGTCCGCCGTGGTGAAGGCGTATACCGATGTGGGCGCCGCAGAATGGTTTGCGCCGTACATTCATACGGCTCTGGTCACAAAAATTCTCCCGATTGCCGGCCAGGATGGCGGGATGTTCCGCCCGTCGCAGCTTCTTGAGCGCGGTGAGGCCGCCGCGTATATCTGGAATGCCCTGCCGGTGCGCCAGATGATCAAACTCGGCACTTCTTCGTCTGCAGTTTCACCCGCAGTCACCGGGTCCGGAGCAGTTTCGGGCGAGACGGAAATCGAGAAACGCGCGGCGAAGGTCAGGCTGATTCTCCAGCAGGAACAGAAAGCCCTTGAGCGCTCGCAGGCAAACACGCGCGCGATCACTATTCCGTTTACCGACAAAAAAACGTTCGACGGCAAGACGCCGTTCTCGTATGAATTCACGCTGACAAGCTCCATCGTGGTCGACATCCAGACGGCGCTCACCGATTGGGACAGCGGTTCACTCACGTGCCGGCTCTATCATCTCGGCCGCAGCGGCTTTTCGCAGGAATACTATCTTGGATTCCAGGACGGCAAAAACTGCATCATCCGTGCGGCGCTCGGCGCGGGCAGCTGGCGCCTGCAGCTGGAGCCGGAGAAACTCTCGCCATCGTTCACGATAACAGCGAAGATCATCAAGGGCGACGGCAACGATGGATTCACCCAGGCAGCGGCATTGCCTCTCGGGCAGGTGCGGTCGGATTCCCTGGAAGGCGGCGATCTGGAGGACTGGTACACGTTCACCATTCCGTCCGATGCCAAAACCGTCAGTGACCGTGGGCGCGAGATGGTACTGCGCGTCAGCAGTGCAGATGCGCTCGGATGCATCATCTATCCGCTCGACGATGTGGATCAGTACGGATTCTCCGGTCCCGAATGCGGTCTTAAATATCTGTATCCGCCGGGAACGTACATGGTCAGCGTCCGGCATGGCATTCCGTTAACAGTCAGGCAGTCGTTTTCCATTCAGATCAAATAGTCGGAGATCCGAACCATGCTCGTTTATTCGTTCACTCGTATGAGGTCATACGGGTGAACGATTTTCGAATAAACCAATAAACGAATAAACATGCTATACTCTTCCTTCCACCATGACCTCCCTCTCCTCAATCCCCGACGCTCTCGATGCTCTGCGCACAGGGCAGTTTGTGATAGTCACCGATGACGAGCAGCGCGAAAATGAAGGCGATCTGGTGCTTTCGGCCGAGCATGTTACCACGGAGAACATGGCGTTCATGATCCGCCATACCGGCGGTGTCGTGTGCATGCCGGTCAGCAACGCGATCGCCGATCAGCTGCGGCTTCCACCGATGGTGTCGCAGAACACCTCGCGGCTGGGAACGCCGTTCACCATCAGCATTGATGCCGCCGAGGGGATCACGACGGGCATTTCCGCAGGGGACCGCGCGCGGACAATCCGCACGGCGGTCAATCCTGTTGCGCGCCCCGCGGATCTTCGTCATCCCGGGCATATTTTTCCGTTGCGAGCGCAAGACGGCGGCGTGCTGGTGCGCGCGGGACACACCGAAGCGTCTGTTGATCTCTGTCGCCTCTCAGGACTCCGCGAAGCAGGCGTGCTGAGTGAACTGATGCACGATGACGGGACGATGATGCGGCTGCCCGCCATCGAGGAGTTTGCGACGAAGCACGATATCCCCGTCATCTCCATCGCCGATCTCATCGCGTGGCGGTGCCGGCACGAAACACTCGTGCGTTTGGAAGCGGAGTCGCCGCTCAACACGGAGACAGGAGAGTGGACGGTCAAAGTCTACCGCGACGTTCTTCACGAACGCGATCATGTCGCGCTCGTCAAAGGCGTCATCAGTCCCCTCGATCCCGTTCTCGTCCGCGTACATTCAGAATGTCTCACCGGAGACGCGTTCGGATCGCTGCACTGCGATTGTGGCGGACAGCTCAAGATCGCGATGAAAAAAATCGAAGATGAAGAAAAAGGAGTGCTCCTCTATCTGCGTCAGGAAGGCAGAGGCATCGGTATCGCCAACAAGATCAAAGCGTATGCATTGCAGCAGAATCAGGGATTTGACACGGTGGAAGCGAATACACAGCTCGGTCTCCCCGAAGATCTGCGGACGTACGGCATCGGCGCGCAGATTCTCAAGGACATCGGCATCGGCAAGCTGCGGCTCCTCACGAACAATCCCAAAAAAGTTGTCGGACTCGAAGGGTACGGATTGCATATCACTGCACAACTGCCGATCGAAATCGCGGCAACTTCAGATATGCAGAAAAAATATCTGAAAACAAAAAAAGAAAAAATGGGACACACGATGAAAAATTTATAAAATTTCCGCGCAACACTCCACTTCAACAACAAAACAATTCTCCTCTTCACGCTCTTTGAAA
>CAYGGB010000115.1:0-3738 GCA_964349295.1 uncultured Candidatus Peribacteria bacterium
GTCGCCACGGCTGCCGTACATGGCGTCTCCGTACTCCTCGGTAACGGCGACGGAACCTTCGGTCCCAAAACGGACTACGACGCGGGAGGCGGATACATCTCCAATTCCGTTGCGATCGGCGACATGAACGGCGATGGCAAGAACGATATCGTCGCCACGAGCAACTACCGCAGTCCCGAAAAAGATCCAATCGGACACGTATCGATCCTCCTCAATAAAGGGAAAGGCACGTTTGGCACTCCCATCATGCACGGGGCCAGACAGCCGACCACCTCGGTCGCCATCGCCGACTTCAACAAAGACGGACGTCTGGACTTCGTCACCGTCGGTTCCCGGCCGTCCGATCAGGTCAACAGGACCGACGACAGTCTCTCGGTCTTCACGCAGGGTGCTGACGGCAAGTTGACGTCGACAATCAATTACGGACTCGGCGGCACGCCGACACATTCTGTCAGTGCGGGAGATCTCAACGGCGACGGATGGACGGACATCGTTGCCGCAGGATCGGGCCCTTTCAGTTATGTCTCGGCCTACATGAACAAGAAAGACGGGACGTTCAGGCCCGACGGCAGCATGAGCATGGGGGTTGGCCCCGCGACCGCGGCCATCGGCGATCTCAACGGCGACGGCGCGCCGGATCTTGCCGTCAGCAGCGAGGTCACGGATCTCTACCGCCGAACATTCCAGGGCACCGTCACCGTGTTCCTCAACGGGTGCCCGGCACCTCTTCCCCCACCTCCTCTCCCGACTGCGGCCGGCACTCTCACCATCGCCGGCAAGTCCATCGGCTCGACGGACGTTGCTGTTAAAAATCAGAAGAATGTGAATCTGTTTCGTTTTGAAGGACAAGCGGCTATTGCCGATGTCCGTCTCACAAAAGCTGTTTTCTTCGCGATTTCAGGGCCCCTCGAGAATGCGCAGAATTACACGCTGTGGGCCGATACGGATCGCAATGGTCTGGTGGATACCATAGTACAGAAAGGTGTCACTCCCGCATCGGGTACCGTCACGTTTGATTCCATGACGGGCGGAGGATTCGTCTTCGTCACTGGCGACACAACCATTATGGAAGTCCATGCCGACATCGCATCGTCGCTGACAAACGGCCTCGTGTCGCTGCCAAATGGCTTCCTTCAATTGCAATTTGCGAGCAGACAAGCCGAGTACCTCGCAGCCGAAACCGTGTCCGGAGGACAGTCGCTCATTGGCATCAAGACCGACGGCACGTGCGCGTCTACCTGTGCGATCACGGTCACGGATACACTGTCCATGCTCTACACTCTCGCATCGCAGGGGAACCTGTACGTGACGCAGGATACGACTCCGCTTCGGAGTCGCCAGGCACTCGGTGGCACGCTCTCCGAAGCGATGCTTCGGCTGAATTTGCGCGCGGAGTGGGAAGCAATTGATGTCACGGATCTGCAGATCAGCGCAAAGAACAATGCACTCGTGCAATCCATCGATCGCGTAGAACTGTATAAAGAAGGAGAAACGACTCCATTCGCCTCCGCAACCATTGGCAACTGCGGTACCGACCAGGTTTCGGTAGCAACGACGTACTGTGCAAAAATGCAGCAACGACAACTGGTGATCGCCAAGGGATCGGACGTCAAAGTCCTCGTGAGAGCTCGGATGAAGACTGATAATGAAGGTGCAATCTCGGGAGAGCCGTTTGCTCTCTACGTTTCAGGTACACCGGTATCGGATAACGCCACCAGCCGGGGCGCCGTGCGGTCGCGGGGAGACGTCTCGGGGAACAATCTTTTGGCCAATGATGGAAACACGACCCCCGAAGGAGAAGTATTCATCGGCCGCACATTTGCGAATGCTACAAACCTCGACATTATCGGTCGAGATAATGTGACTGTTCTCTCAAAGATCGTAACGATTGCCAATGCCAGTTTTGATGCGAATGGCACCAATATTCCCTCGGGGTTCGCGGACATCGGGCAGTTTAAGTTTGCCGCCGCACCAAACAGCAACACGAGGAATGGTGCGAATCGCGTGCGAATCTCCGATCTGCTTTTCAACGTTACCATGGTCAATGCACAGCTCGATGCCTCGTCACTTCGTCTCTACAATTCGTCGAACGGGACGGTCAAGCATACGTGCCGTGCACTCAACACGTCGGGACAGGAGCTCACTGGGTCAGTCGCGCAGTCGTTTCTTGCAGAATGCACCAACATGGAGAACGGCCAGCTCAACGTCACGATTGATCAAGATTCGGGGCAAACGTTCGTCCTGCAAGCCACGATTACGAACCCCAAAGTGATATCGACCGCCCCGTCCGCACTGCAAGTTTCGCTGCAGAATTTCAGTGATATCGCTCTGCAAAACACCTTCGGTCCGGCAACGAGCCACATCCAATGGATCGATACCGATTCGGATTCCCATGCGTTCCAGTGGGTCGAATATCCCGAGATGACGGTCAAATCGACGTCCTATCAAAACTAGTCACCCCAGCACATATCTCCCCTTCTTCACCCCGAGCATCGACTCGCGGGTGAGTTGGGCGAGAATGGTTTTCAGCCAGTCATGATGTTCCGCGGGATCCCAGTCGAGCGCGATCTGCCTGCCGATATCGTGCAGCGTGAGTCCGCGCGGCGCGTCCCGGAGCGCTTCGATGACGCGGCCGCGGAAGATGCGGTTGGGAATGAAAGTTGCTCCGATGAGCCTGCCGGGTTCTTTTCGCTGATTGCGGATTGCGGATTGCGAAAAAGAAGATTTTCCGAAATCCGGAATTCGTAATTCGAAATTTTCCTGCGTCGTCTTCATAATCCCCTCCCGCGTCAGCGGACAAACATCCCACTTTGGACTCCTCTTTGTCTGGACCAGTGACCCAAAATCCATAAGCGCTGCATGCCAATCTGCCGTTGTTCCATGACGGATCGCTTCATGAAGAACATCCTCCGCAATTTTCAATATATACTGATCATCCCTGCTCGAGCTTCCATCAGGATATTCAGGACCGACAAATGTCCGGTGAAGGATTCTCCTTATATTCGTATCAATACACGGCGTCGCAAGATTGAACGCAAAGTTCCTGATGGCGGCAGCCGTATAATGACCGATGCCCGGGATTTTCATCAACTCATCCATTGATGAAGGAAATACTGTTCGTAACTTCGTTACTTCGTTACTTCGTGCACTACCACCAGGTTCGACGAAGTCACGAAGAAACGAGCCATTCGAATCCCCGACAATTTTTCGCGCAGCATCCCGCAGCCGCAAAGCCCTTGAGTTGTATCCCATCCCCCTCCACGCCATCAGTACCTCCTTATTGGACGCATCAGCGAAATTGTTGATTGCCGGAAACAGTTCCAGAAAATTCCTGTAGGTGAGGATGACGCGCGGCACCTGCGTCTGCTGCAGCATGATCTCGGACACGAGAATCTTGTATGCCCGAGAAGTGGCGTCCTGATCAGGAAGATCGCGCCAGGGAAGAGTACGCTTGTGATAGGAGTACCAGCTCCAAATGACGTTTACGAAAGCCTGGATGCGGCCCTTCTTCTTCATGCAAAGGAATAGTAGCAGGGCCCGGGTAAGGGCTGGGGTTTGGTTTCGGATTGGGGTTTGGTTGAGCGGATCCTAAACCTAACCCAAACCCCAACCCTATCCCTAAACCTATTGACGTCCCCAAGCCACATTCCCTAGACTCTGCCGGCATAAAAAGGCTACTCTGGCTTTAGTAGGAGCCTTTTCTCACTTTTTCCTCCCCGTTTTATGGCAGATCAAAAG
>CAYGGB010000116.1:0-2258 GCA_964349295.1 uncultured Candidatus Peribacteria bacterium
AGCGGGAACAGTCCCGTGTTCACGGCCAGATTCACGAGCGTCTGCACGGCGATCCAGGTAGTGATGCCGGTGGCGAGCAGGAATCCGAAACGGTCAGGCGCGTGTTCGGCAATGCGATAGCCGCGGTAGACGAGGATCGCGTACATCGCGAGGATGATCAATAAGCGCATGAATCCGAGCTCCTCAGCCATGGCGGCGAAAATCATGTCGCCTTTCACCTCAGGCAAATAGCCGAATTTCTGTGTCGATTTTCCATAGCCGAGCCTAAAAAATCCCCCGCTGCCGATGGTGATGAGTGCCTGCTTGATCTGGTACCCGAATTTGTCGGCGACGTTCTGATCGTTGATGTAGAGGAATGCCATGAAGCGTTCGCGGATGTATTCCTTTTGTAAAATGATCGGCAGTCCCAGAATCGCCGCGCTGCCGCCGCCGAGTCCCAGGTGGAAAATGCTGCCGCCGGCGATAAAGAACATTGCAGAGGCAATGCTGCAGAGCACAAGGAACGAGCCCAGGTCGGGCTGGATTGCGATCAAAAACGTGCTGATCAGGAGCAGCGTGACGAACGGAAGAAACCCCTCCTTAAAGGTGCCGATCAGCTGCTCACGTTTCTGCAGCCAGACGGAGAGGTAGAAGATCATCGTCAGCTTGAGGACTTCCGATGGCTGGATCGAGAACGGTCCGATGCGCAGCCAGCTCCACGATGTCCCCCACCCCGCATTGATACCGGGGATCAGGACCAGAATCAGGAGAAAAATCGTCAGGAAGAAAAATATTTTCGCGTACTTTTCCCAGAAATGATACGGAATGACCATCGTCACAAACATCACGCAGCACCCGAAAATCACGTGCAGGAATGTGCGCCACAGGTAAAACGAATTCGTCCCCTGTCCATACAGGCGCAGCGTGAGCTGGTAACTTTCATAGACCGACACGCTCGCGAGCATGGCAAGACCGAAGAGCGTCAAAACGACGGTGGTGCCGAGAAGCAGGAGGTCGATGCGGCGGAACATGGAGTGGAAGTATAGAGATCCGCCGGAACAAATGGAAAATTGAGAATGGAAAATGGAAAATGCCGTTCATGGCTCAAATAGCTCCCAAAATTTTCAATTTTCCATTATCCATTTTCAATTCATACTCGCTACATGCTGTATTTCGCCGCTGTCGTTGCCTTCATTCTCAGCTGTGCATCAAAGTTCCTGGCGGACGCGTATCTTTCATCGCGCATTCCCGTCATCGGTTCGTTTGCAGGCTTTCAGTACGCAACAAACCCCGGCGTCGCCTTCAGCATCACCTTTCCCGGGCCGCTTCAGAATATTTTCATCGGCGCCGCTCTCTGTGCGCTCATCTGGGCGGCGTTCCATGCGACGACCGTCTGGAGCCGCGTCGCCTTTGGCATGATCATCGGCGGGGCGCTCGGGAATATCGCAGACAGGACACTGGACGGACTGGTCACGGATTTCATCCAAGTCGGACGGTTTCCGATCTTCAATGTGGCGGATAGTTGTATCACGGTGGGGGTGGGATTGCTGGTCATTGAAGCGATGATGCAATGGTGGGAAAAGAGGCTACAGGACTCAAAAATCAGATCTCAGGCCTGAACCTGACTTTTGAACTCTGAGTCCTTATAATGACCATCCCCTATGGAAATCACCTACAAAGTTCGCGGCGGAATCCCCCTGGTCGGCGACGTGTCCGTCGGCGGTTCCAAGAACGCGGCGCTGCCCCTGCTGGCCGGAAGTGTCATCGCCCAGGGCGAGACTGTGCTCCGCAACGTCCCGCGTCTGCGCGACACATTATCGATGTTGAAGATTCTCGATTTCCTCGGAGCCGAGACGAGTTTTGAAGAGGGCACGGTGCGCATCCGCGCCGACAAAATCCGCAGTCAGCCGATCCCGGCTGAGTACGTCTCGTCACTCCGCGGTTCTGTTGTTCTCGTCGGGCCGCTTCTCGCGCGGTTCGGTGTGGTCGAGATGGCGTATCCCGGCGGATGCGTGCTGGGCAAGCGGCCGCTCGGTGCCCACGTCGAGGCGTTCAAGCAGCTGGGGGCAGAAGATATGAGCACCGATGAAACACTGCATCTGCAGGGGAATCTCCAGCCCGGTCACGTGATCCTCCCCGAGTTCTCCGTCACTGCGACGGAAAGTGTTGTTCTTGCCGCCGCGCTGCTCCCCGGCACCACGCGCATCGATCTTGCCGCCGCCGAGCCGCACGTGCAGGAAGTCGAGCGCTTCGCCGTCAAAATGGGCGCACATATCGAC
>CAYGGB010000116.1:2268-3729 GCA_964349295.1 uncultured Candidatus Peribacteria bacterium
GACGGCATCGGCGCACACACGGTCACAGTGCATGGCAAAAAGCCGCTCACCGCTGTCGAGTTCAACGTCACGTCCGATTATCTCGAAGCCGGCGTCCTGATCCTCGCCGCACTCATCACCCGCGGCCGCCTCCGCATCCACGGTGTCGATCGTGAACATCTCCTCTCCTTCCTCGACTCACTCCGCCGCTTCGGCGCAGTCTGGAAGTACGACGAGGGGGACCAGACGCTCTTCGTTGACGGCGAACTCTCGTCCCTCAAAGCCATGAGTATCCGCACAAACGTCTTCCCGGGATTCCCGACAGATCTCCAGGCTCCGATGGGAGTCGCCATGACGCAGGCCAAAGGTGTCAGCCGCATGTTCGAGCGGTTGTTCGAAGGCCGTCTCGCGTATCTCTACGAACTCGAAAAAATGGGCGCGCACATCGAAATTCTCAACGCGCATCAGGCGCTCATCATCGGACCGACGCCGCTGAAGGGTCGCGTTGTTGCTTCGAACGATATCCGTGCCGGCGCCGCGATGGTCCTCGCCGCTCTTTGCGCTGAAGGCGAGACAACAATCAATGACGTGCGGTACATCGAGCGCGGGTACGACAAATTGGATCAGAAATTGAAGGGATTAGGCGCGAAGATTGAGAGGATTGAGGTGTAAGAAGTGTTGTCACACTGAGCCCTTCGATTTGGCTCAGGATGAACTCCGCGAAGTGCGACAATGCGGCCGTACATGCTATTGCTTTGCATGTCTTCTTCGCTCCGCTCAGAATGACATGCTTTGGCCATTTATATCCGCCTTCACAGTTCCCGTACGATCTCCTACTATCTCCCCCACATGCTTACCTTCTCCGCTCTCACCTCTACATCCTTCCGCCTCGCCGGCGGCCCCACGACCGTAACGGTTTTTCCGGAGTCCGCGGACAAGGCCGGAGCCAAAGAAATCACATTGCTCTCCAAGGCGCAGGAAAAAGATACCGACGGCGCGATTTCGTGGCCGGGGGAATACAATCTCGGCGGCATTTCGATCAAGGGCATCGGGCACGACGGCGGCAAGCAGGTCAGTTACGTTGCCGATGTCGACGGCATCCGCTGCGCGTTCCTCTCCGCTCCGGTCAATGACTGGACCGACAAGCAGATCGAAGCAGTGGGCGATGTTGATGTGATGGTTCTTCCCGCAGCCGAAACCAAGCTGACGCAGAAGCTCGTCGACGAGTTCGATCCGCGCGTCCTGATCCTCCTTCCGGGTGACGACAAAACTGCGCTCGCGGCGGTCGAGAAAGTGATCGGCGTCAAAGAGCGGGTGAGCGAATACAAGATGAAGGGGTCGCTGCCGTCAGAAGGGCGCGAGGTTGTCGTATTGCAGTGAGAAGGGTACAGTGACTCCTATGGTCGAAAGTACGCCCGACATTGAGCGGATTATTCAGGATCTGGGTGGACGCCCGGCAATCTGCCAGCGGCTGGATAAAGC
>CAYGGB010000117.1:0-3723 GCA_964349295.1 uncultured Candidatus Peribacteria bacterium
GCCCGCGCGACGTCGAGGTCGGCGGGAATGCGTCCGAGCGAGGCGGCGAGCACCATGCCCTGGCTCTCGATGCCCATGAGGGTGGCGGGGGCAAGGTTTGCTAACAGAAGCACTTTTTTGCCGATGAGTTGCTCAACTGTATAGTGAAGGGCGATGCCGGAGACGGTCGGGTTGCGGCCGAAGTCGTAGGTGGAGTCGATCAGCCGGTCGAGGGAATCTTTCGCTGGCGTCACAATGAGTATAGATAATGATTAGAGTATCTAATAATAAGCTTTTCGATTCCGGGTTGCAAGGAAAAATCCGCACATTTCCGGTGTCCTGTTTGTTAAATAAACTTGACTACAGGCCCCAGCCACGCATTAATAGCGCGACTTCCCCAATCACCTCATGAACGATTCACCTTTCTACCAATGGGACGGTAACGGAGAGACTGTTGATCTGATGGGAATGAGCACAAACAACGAAAAAATTTCGGAGCGTTCCTCCATAGAATCCACTCTGTGGGTAAAGCGCGGCATCAGAGATTGGCGGCTCCAGCAGAAACTTCCTCCTATGCCTTCGCTGCACGAAGAGATTGCAAGGCTAGAACAATTGCTTCTTCAACTGGACGCACCGCAATCCCCTCTTTCTCAAGCTTAGCCGTCGACAGAATGCAGTTGCTGCGGCCTGCTTTGACGACATCGGACAGGTGATCGATGCTGAGTTTTTCAAAGTGATGTTTCGGGTCAACGATCTCTTTATACAATTCCATGATGCGATACGGAGACGTTGCTCCGCCGTTGACGATGTTGAAGGTGCCGGTTGTTTTTTTCGCGATAAGCTTTTTTGCGGCATCGGTAAAGTCCGTAAGATATGTGACGGAATTCGGGACATCGAGAACTTTCGCATACTTCGCGAGTTTCATGATCAGATTCCGGTCGGACCGCGATCCGTCGAACGGCATACGCAGACGCAGATTCAGTACGGGGAAATCCTTCATGATCTGATCGCTCCAGCCTTTTGTCCGTGAATAAAAACTGCCCGTGAAATTCGGAATGTCATCTTCGGTGAAACCCGCTCCCCCTTTGTCTCCCGTGTAAATGCAGCCGGAACTGATATGCACCAGATAGATATTTCGCTTTAGACATTCCTCCAGAAGAATCAGCGGACCGGTCACGTTGGCACTCAACGTCTCCTCTTTATGGGTCTCGCACCAGTCGACATTGGGCCGTCCGGTTTTACCTGCGCAGTTGATGACGATATCGGGTTTTTCGGCCTCCAGAACTGCAATAACCGCTTCCCGGCTGGCGATATCAAACCGTGGCGTTTTTGCGTCAGGATAGGCCGCGAGGAATTGCTGGCCGAGATAGCCTGTGGAGCCCAAAAGCAGGATGTTCACTTATAAAGTGTAACACGCTACACTGACTTTCGATGCCAAAAGCACGACGGAAAACCAAGCGCAGGGTGAAAAAAGAGAACGGCCTGGAGCTCGCACCAGGGACAAAAAATGCCATCAGCGGAATCATTCAGGTGAGCGCGGGCGTGCTGCTGATCTTGGTTCTGCAGCAGAAGGCGGGAATGGCCGGCAACGGTCTCAGCCAGTTCCTGAGTTTCTTCTTCGGACAATACGGATTGATCTTCCCGACATTTCTGATCCTCTCCGGCATCTTCCACTGGATCATGCCGACGAAGAGGATGGAAATGAAACGGTCGATCGGGCTTGTCCTGTGCGTTCTCGCATTTCTCGGCATCATGCATATTGGCGCACCCATGGAAGAACTGGGGCCGCGGCGCGAAGAACTTGCCGGCGCCGTGGGATTCATGATGAGCGTGCCGTTTCTGCTCTTCTTCAGCCGGTCTGTGGGGTATCTGATCCTCGGCGTCACATTCCTAATCGGCGTTCTGATCAGCTGTGAGCCCGCTCTCCATGCGATTGTGAATCATCTGAGGACGTCGGCTGCTCCCGAAACCAAAAAGAAGACGCGCATGGCGTCGGTTCAGGATGATGAAGAAGAGGAAGATGAGGAGGACGAAGAGGCGGACGAAACGGAACTTCTGGAAGATGACGCCGATCTCGTGGAGCGCGATGAAGAGGGCCCTGAGTTGAATATCGTGCGCCCGGCCTTCGCGCAAGGCATGCTCAAGGAAAAGAGCGGAGACGCGATCAAGCAGGCAATGAAGACGAAAAAGCGGGATGACGTTCTGGAGATGAAAGACACACGGTACGAGGAGTGGACATTCCCGGGGTACGATCTGCTCGAACAGAACCAGAGCCAGCTGCTCGTGAATGACGAAGAGCTCAAAAAACAGGCGAAGCTCATTGAAGAGAAACTCCGCGAATTCGAGATCGAGGTGACCGTGCGCGATGCCCGCCCCGGCCCGACGGTGACGCAGTTCACGCTGCAACCGGCGGAAGGCGTGAAACTCAGCAAAATCGGTTCTCTGAAAGATGATCTTGCCCTTGCCCTTGCGGCACCGAGCCTTCGCATTGAAGCGCCGATTCCGGGCAAGTCACTCGTGGGAATCGAAATGCCCAACGCAAAGCGCACGATCGTCCACATGCGCGAAATTCTCGAAAGCCCCCAGTTCGTCCAGAGCGAATCGTCGCTGACCCTCCCTCTCGGTCGCGACGTCTCGGGTGACGCCGTCGTCGCGGAACTGGATGCAATGCCTCACCTGCTGCTGGCCGGCGCAACAGGATCAGGAAAATCCGTCTGCATGAACACGATTCTGACGTCGCTGATGTTCCAGAACGCACCGCACGAACTCAAGCTGATTCTGATCGACCCCAAACGCGTGGAGCTGATGCCGTACAGCGGCATTCCGCATCTGCTGACACCGGTGATCACCGAAGCCGAAAAGGCTCTGCAGGCACTCCGCTGGGCAGTTGCCGAAATGGGACGTCGTCTCCACCGTTTCTCGGAACAGGGTGCCCGCAACCTGGACGAATACAACGAGAAGCAGAAAGACGAGATGGCCAAGCTCCCGCGCATCGTCATCATCGTCGACGAGCTTGCGGATCTGATGATGCGGCAATACCGCAAAGACACCGAAATGATGATCGCCCGCATCGCGCAGATGGCCCGCGCCGTCGGCATGCACCTGATCATTGCCACGCAGCGCCCGTCCGTGGACGTGATCACAGGTCTCATCAAAGCGAACATCCCCACACGCATCGCTTTCCGCGTCGTCTCCGCAGTCGACTCGCGCACGATCATCGACGGCATCGGTGCCGAAGACCTGCTGGGCATGGGCGATATGCTCTACATGAACGCCGCCACGCCCAAGCCACTGCGTATCCAGGGCATCTACACCTCCACCAAAGAAGTCGAGCGCGTGATCAATGCGGTGAAGATTGCAGGTGGTGGAAAACTGACAGAACAGATCGGCCTGAGTGAGGGCGAAGAAGGCGGGGAAGGTGGCGAAGAAAGCATCGACGGCGATAACAGCGCGACCGCCGCGATCCAGCACATCGACCTGGATGCCGACGACAACGGCGGCGATGACCTCTTCTTCGAGGGAGTGCGCGTGGTGCAGGAAACCGGCAAAGCCTCTGCATCCCTCCTCCAACGCCATCTCAAGGTCGGTTACGCACGGGCCGCACGACTGCTGGATATCATGGAGGAAAAAGGACTGATCGGACCAGTGGATGGTGCGAAGCCGCGGAAGGTCTATACGGAGAGGTTTACAGCGTAGAGCAATTCCTAGACCCGTTATAGCCCGGTAATTTTTACGGTATGTCAT
>CAYGGB010000118.1:0-3693 GCA_964349295.1 uncultured Candidatus Peribacteria bacterium
ATACAAAATATTATGTTATAATATCAATACTATGAAACTCAACAAATATACAAAGCCTAAGAATTATTCCGCCGATCGGCTTGAGCAAGAGCTTCGGCGTCCGTATGAGATGGCGCTGCGGGAAGTCGTGCGCGATGCCACCCTACGGGAGTCCTACGTCACCTGGATAATGGATGCGCGCGATCAGTTGCTCGAATTGGGTCTGGGTCGCAATGCCACGGAGCAAAAATTGCAGGAATGCGTAGGGGCCATCAAGGGAGTGTATGCATCAACTGGTGTTGGACCCGAAGGCAGGGCTCTTATTGAAAAAACCTTCCGCACAATCCAAAAAAATGCCTTGGATGAAGTAGTACGGCAGAAAGAGGCGGAGTTTGCCTCCCGTCAACCTCAGGAAAATGTCGGGCGGGTGCTAGCCGAAGGGCAGAGGGAAATTGCCGGCAGAACCAGGAGATCATTTGGAAACAGAGCTGGAGCAACCCGTAAGGCTCCGACAGGTGTGAAGCAGGTCTTCTGAGAACGGAGCGTCTCCGTTTCTACCATTGAATTCTTGCAAAAAGCCGTACGCACACGTACGGTTTCTTTCCATTCCCTCTCTTTTAGCATGTCCAATTTCAGCGACTCTCTCCACTGGCGGTACGCGACCAAGAAATTCGATGCGTCCAAAAAACTCTCCAAGGAGCAACTCGACAGCCTCATTGATGCCGCTGGTCTTGCCGCCTCCTCGTACGGACTCCAGCCGTACAAACTCCTCGTGATCACCAATCCCGATCTGCGGGCGAAAATCCGCGCCGCCGCCTGGAATCAGGCGCAGGTCACCGATGCGTCGCACCTGCTTGTCTTTGCCGCGAAGACCGGAGTGGACGATGCCTATATCGGCACGTACATCGCGAATATCGCCAAAACGCGCGGAATGCCCGTCGAAGCGCTCAATGGCTACCGCGATATGATGCTCGGCAGTCTTGGGAAAATGAACACGGCGTGGTGCCAGCGGCAGGCGTACATCGCGCTGGGAACGCTCCTTGCGGCGGCGGCGCACGAGCAGATCGATGCATGTCCCATGGAGGGATTTGATCCAGTGAAGGTCGATGAAATTCTCGGTCTCGCGAAGACGGGTCTCACCGCGACGGCATTCTGCCCGGTCGGATTCCGCGCCGCCGATGACGAGTCTGCTACCTACAAGAAAGTGCGGTTGGCGCGACAGGATTTTGTTATCGAATTGTCGTAAGTACCCATGTCCATGCCATCTCCGACATCATCCTTTTTATGGCTTGGGAGCCCGTTATTCAAGAGAATCGAGGCGTAGACAATTTACAAAATATATAGTATTTTCTTACAAGCTGTTGCTGTCGCAATGGCCATCTTTCACATCGCAGGCTGTATGTTTGCTATGCGAAGGATACGTTTCCCCGATCATTTTGGAGTACGATCATGAAAAGTCTGTCCAAAGAAGAGCGTGACCAGCGGAGGGCGTTGTACGAAAAGCTGGGGTGGAAAAAACAGACGATCGCGGCCGGCGACGGTCGCGTGTTCGACTGTTATCTCATCCCAAAGGAATCGTGCCCGCCGGCGCTGCCGAACGCAGTCATCCGCATCACGCCGTCGATGGAGGAATATCGGACCTCTGAGCATCCGGACCAGGAAGCCTTTTTCGGAGTCTCGGAAGAGATGCCGGAGAAGTTCCGGCAATTCGCCGTCATGCACGAAGTCTTTGAGTTCCTGCACATTGGCCTGGAACACTCCGGCCGATGCGCGAAAGCGGCGGAAATGGAAATCCGGCTTTTGATGAAATCGGCACTGACCCCAGCCGAGAAGAATGAATACCTCAACCTGAGATTGAGATTCTTCCAGGATCTCGTCGTCTACACCCTCGGCTTCCCGGATCAATACACTCCGGATGATGTCGAGGAATTCCGCGGTTCGCTGCGGATATTCCACCATGAGGAGCGACTCCCTGCATAAGGCAAACTGACAATCTGCGATGACCGGCTCTCCTTCACGGGAGAGCTGGTTATCCGTGTGTATTTTGTCAGGAAATTGCTGAAAAAATTTGTATTGCAGGCTAATCTGCCTGCATGAAGCTGAAGAAAATCTCCAAAATTGGCACCGATGAGAAGTTGATTCATCCAGAACACAAGCCGATGAGTGATGAAGAAATGGCGAAAGAACTGAGTCGATTGATCGGTCCTGTATTGCGGGAACTGAGTAAGCGCGATCAGAGCTGACAATGTTCATGCGCGCATTTCTTTCTTTTGTCTGAGATTTTTGTGTAGATCTGGTCACCGATCAGCTTCACGCCCGGCAGATACAGAAACGGCGCGATGATCCAGAGCAGTGGAAGGTGCCATGCGACTGCGCGGAATGCGGAAAAACCGGTCCGGATTTTCCCGTCCGGAAACTTTGCGTGCATCGAGCGGTCGAGATCTTCGTACGGAATTTCCGGCGCGTACCTCTCCCGCTCCTGTGCATTCTGAAAATCAACGAACTGCAGGCGATGCAGCCAGTCGAGGGCGCGGAGCGTATTCGCAGCTCTTGTGCACAGTCCGCAGTGGCCGTCGAAGAAAATGAAGATCATACCCATACATTATCATCATATTTTCCTGTGGATTCAATTTGCCAGAGCAATCATGACTGTTCCCGAGAGTATCAATCCTGCAGACCCCAAGCGGATCCATTTGTGCCGTTCTTTGAGGAGATGGCCGCCGAGCAGGACACCGAAGACGATGCCGATCTGGCGCAGGGCTGTCACGTAACTTACCCGTTCAAAGGTGAAGGCGACGAGGATCAGTGAGTAGCTGACCATCGCGATGATGGCCGTCAAAATGATGTCGGATGGACCCCGTTTCCACTCGTTCCTGATCCCCGCACCGGTTTTGGTTCTCCAGATGAATGGTGTCCAGTACAGCGTCGGAAAGAGAACAGTGAAGTAGGAGTAGAGCAGAGGGGAGACATGCTGCGTCACCAGTTTGTCCTGAATCGAGTAGGCTGTAACCATGAGCATTGTCAGCAGGGCAAAACGCGTTGAACGTTCTCCTAGAGATTCCAGCGGTTCCAGTAATCCTCCGAGTGAAAGGCTTTTCATATTGATCGTATAAATTCCGGCGAGAATCGTCAGAACACCGATCACCGCCTGGGCCGTTACGTGTTCGTGCAGGAACAGTACAGCGATGATAAATACGAGTGCGGGAGAAGAGCGCATGATCGGATATACCCGCGAAAGATCACCCTTCTCATACGACCGTGACATGAAAAACCAGTAGATCGAATGCGTGACAGCTCCTCCCATACTCAAAAGAACAGCAAGACGTGTCAGGTGCCCCTGCCAGACTTCATAAATGAATAACGGAAAGAAAATAATGACTGCGCTTGTGCACAGCAGCCAGATAAAAATCTGTTTGTCGCCGGATTTTTTCATCATCATTTCACGCCATGCATGAATGGCGGCGGAAATGAGAACCAGCGTAATTGCGAGAGGATGCATGGAGCAGTGTTATTTCTTTCTCGCCTTCAAAATCACAACCTCCCGCCCCACAAACTGATCCGGCCTCCTGTAGAGGAGCGACATGCGGTTATCGATGATTTCCAGTGTTGGCGGCAAAATGGCCTGATAACCGAGATCCGCAGCGACCTTCCAGATTTTTTCCAGATAGACGGGCGATTTGCTCGGGTACCAGACAGGCCAGGTGCAGACCACCG
>CAYGGB010000119.1:0-3640 GCA_964349295.1 uncultured Candidatus Peribacteria bacterium
TGAAGGCTTTCATCGAAGAACGACTCAAGACCTTTGCACTGTCGCCGACGGCACTGAACCGGTTCCTCCGCGATCCGCAGGAATTCCTGTCTGTGGATATTCTCCAACAGCCGGAACATTTCGACGAATCGTCCGTCAGGAGTCTTGGTTACGGAAGCGCTGTCCACTGGGCCCTGAGATCGTGGGCTATTGCAAAAAAAGAAGGCAAGCCGTTTGTGCTGGAACAGATGATCGAAGCGTTCTCGTGGTACCTGCGCGAAAGAACGATACTGACTGACAAGCAGCGCGATGACCTTCTGTCTCTCGGTACAGAATCGATCGGGAAATATTTCGAGCAACGCCTGAAAGAATCCCATCCGTATCTGCATGCCATCGAGCACGACTATCGCGCCAGATTGGGTGATATTCCATTGAAGGGAAAGATCGACCGCATCGATCGCCAGTCAGAAACATCATCGCTCGCCATGGTCATTGATTACAAAGCAGGCAAGGCAAAGTCGGAAGGGGAAATACGGGGCGGAGTGGATGAAGGGAAAATCTCCCGGACCGAAGAGGGGAGTCATTTCCGGCAGCTGGCCTTCTATGCGCTGCTGCTGGAAACCGCTGACCCGCTTTTGAAGCCGGAAAGTTTTGCGCTCGAATACATTGGTGAGCGCGGTGAGCATCCGGTCACACGGAGCTTCGTTGTCACAGATCAGGAGAAAGATGAATTGCGTGGGCTGATCCGCGATGTCTGGTCAAAAATCACCGAGCTGGATTTTACTCATCTATAAGACGAAAAAATTGAATACAAAAATTGTTCTTATTTTTTGAATTGCGCAGGTACAATTCCGTGCTATGTCTCAAAACGATTCGCCAGATCACCTGCCTGATGATGTCCCGGATATTCCGGTCTTATCAATCAATGAAAACATCTTTAACGAGGCAGGTGCACTCTATGTTGCGCGGAGTCGGAAGGCATTCCTCGTTGCAATCTGGAGTCTGATCATCGGTCTGTCTTGTGACATGGGATCCGACCGTGGACCGGTTGTGACAACTGTGATTACGTCAGCCCTCTATGGCATGCGGACGTATTTTCAGAGAAAGTTACGTTCGGGGATTGCCGAGAATGAACGGAATGCAAAAAAATTTCCAGAAGAATTTTCCGCAGCGTTACAAGAACAGAAAAGCAAGATGATTGGCATGGGAAAAGAAGATGAGGATCTCGAGCTGATTGAAGGCATTTTCGAAGAAATGGCCGAGAATTACGATCAATGAGACACGCTTTTCTTCTCATCCCACGGCGATAATTCTTTGATGAATGATATTGCGCGGGGGATCACGGTCGCCTCATCTGCGCCTTCGCTGCCAATGACACGGACGTCCGGTGTCACGAAGAAGATGGCCTCCTTGATGGGGCGGTAATCTTCCATCCGACCGTTCTGCTTGTACTTTCTCTGGAGTGCTGCCCGATGCTGCGTAAACTCCAAAACGCCGGATCTGCGGATCTTCTGGAGCACATAGATCACGATGTCCGATTCGTTTCCCGTACCAGCGTTACGAAGTACGACGATCGGCGTGCTTTTTTTGATCAGCGGAACCTGGGCCGTCACGGCGAGGCGTTTGACGCTGGAGGTGTAGAAGCGCATGTACGGAGTGCCCTTGGGCATAACACTTTCCAGAAGAGCGTGGACGGCATCAATGCTTCCACCCTGATTGTTGCGAAGATCAATGATCACCCCGCGTGGCTTTTTTGCCGCAATCTGCTGGAATGTAGGCCGTATTCTTGATGCGTTTGCCTTGCTGAATTCCACCGGCTTGAAATACGCGATGTTGCTTTCGAGCATCATCGTTGGAAGAGGACCTGTGGTCGTCGGGGCAGCGGTCGTTGCCGCGAACGACACAGGGGCAAATGAGAAAAGGCTGAGGGAAAGCAGTACAAATGAGAGCAGTCGGCGGCGCATGGACGGAATACTACTTGATGACGCCCCGTCCCCGAAGAATTTCTTCGACAATCTGTAGTTTCTGCAAAGTGTTCTTTGCATTGTCGGTTGCAGCGTTGATCGGGGCATGCAACGGTGAACCAGAGTAGTTTGATCCCATTCCGGTTTTATCCCGTAGCCAGGATAAGGAAGATGCAACAACATCGATAATTGCATCACGAAAATTGCAATTCAGCATCATCTGCATCGCTGCTACATCTGCCCTGTGATGAAGCGTTTGCCACTGTGCAGCCAGTTGATCGCTCATCGACAATAATTCTGCAGTGGATAGACGGGCGAGGTTCTCCTGCACTGTTTCCATAGCAGCAGATCCTCACATATTTGGTATGCTTTCTACAGTTTATTCTGCACTATGAGCGTTTTTCCTTAGCAGAAAGCCACGAAACTGTTCGAGAGCTCTGCCGCGGTGACTTGTTCTATTTTTTTGTTCAAGAGATAGCGCTGAGAAAACGGCATTTTCTCCATTCGGCTTAAAACATGAGGAGATAGGAAGACCCGGCAGATAGTCCGCTTCGAGCGTGGGTGTAATGACGCCTTCACATGTTCCTTCAAAAAGATGAAGTGCTCCGGTCTCATCCACGTGAGCCAATGAACAGACTAATTGTGTGCGTTTGTTTTTTTCTTTCTTCATCCGGTCCAGAAAATACGCAATCCACTCTTCATCACTCGCGTCCGGGCCCGCTCCCCATCGCCGCGTATGAATTCCCAGTTCGCCGTCCAGCGCTTCGACATGAATCCCGGAATCATCGGCGACGGTCGGATGTCCTGTTGCTTTATGAAAATGCCGCGCCTTGATCGTTGCGTTCTCCGCGAACGACGTTCCTGTTTCGTTCGGCATTCCGATTGTCGGCATTGCACTCAGATCCAGCAGCTGCAGGTCCAATCCGTCCAACGCCTCGCGCATCTCAATGACTTTGCCGCGGTTGGAGGTGGAGAGGAGGAGGCGCATTTGGGTGACTTGTCATCCCGAGTAGCTCACGGTGGAGCCGTGAGCGTATCGAGGGATGACTTTACCACTTTTTCCTTTGTTGTGCCGAGTAGCTCGTTGTGGAACAACGAGCGTATCGAGGCACGAATACCCTGTAACCTCCGCAACCGGATACCGGCAAGTTTTCTGTTGAACCGGGGCGGGAATTTTTTCTTGGACAGCACATGCAAGGCAGCTCCATCATTTTTTGCCAAAGCAACTTTCTTTGAGCGGCCCCAGCGCTTTAGGTGTTTTTCCCATGCGATTGCTTCGTGAATGCTATTGAACGTAGCAACATACAGAAGTTTTACCGGCCGTCGTGTATATGTGTGGGAGTCAGAATGGAGACCTGTTTGATGCTCATGAAGCCTCCTCTGATAGTCATTTGTCACTCCTACATAAATGGTTCCATCGGAACATTGGAGCTGATAGACGAAATATTCACGCATGAAATCAGAATAGGATGCTTGCTGGCGTAAAAAAGACCCTTGGCAAAAGATAAAACAGGCAATGCCAGTTTTTCCGCTATGAAAAGAGATAAAAGACGTTCCATAGGGGTGTGGAACGTCCACGATCCCCTCGATACGCTCGTGCTTCCAGCACGAGCTACTCGGGATGACATACCGTAAAAATTACCGGGCTATAACGGGTCTAGGAATTGCTCTACGCCGTAATCCTCTCCGTATAGACC
>CAYGGB010000120.1:0-3640 GCA_964349295.1 uncultured Candidatus Peribacteria bacterium
CAGCCGCCGCGCCAGATTCTTGCGATCTCGCCGGGATTCAGATTCCATTTTTTCTCGACAGCCATTTTCGCCATCATCTCAAAACCCTGCGCATACGTCGAAATGATGGATAGCTCGAGCGCTGACCGGATCGCGGCGATCAAGGCAACTTTAGAAACGACGGGCATCGGCAGCAATGTCTCGGGGAAATCTTTCCGGAGTTCAATGCGGCGCTGCAATTCACCGGAAAGAATCCGTGCATCGACAGCGGCGTTGATGGTGGGGATCGCGACGCCCAAGTCCATCGCGGTCTCCGTTGTCCATTTGCCTGTCCCCTTTTGACCCGCCACATCGGCGATCAGATCGATCAGATCTTTTTTCGTGTCCGGATCTTTCACCGTGAAGATCTGAGCGGTGATTTCCAGAAGGAATGACCCGAGATCGTCACTCGTGCTCCAGTCTGAAAATACTTTTGCGAGTTCGGCATTCTTCAGCTTCGCGAGAGATTTCAACAGATCGTAACTCTCCGCAATCAGCTGCATAATCCCGTACTCGATTCCATTGTGAACCATTTTGACAAAGTGCCCTGCGCCACCCGGCCCGATGTGCGTCACGCATTTTCCTTTGGAGCCATCAGATGCGGACATCTTCATCAGCAATGGCATCAGCTGATTCAGTGCATCAGGATTTCCCCCCGGCATCATGCTCGGACCGAGCAATGCACCTTCCTCTCCACCGCTTACGCCCATGCCGACGAAGTGAATGCCGAGTTTGTGGAGTCTCGCTTCGCGGCGTTCGGTATCGCGGAAATGGCTGTTCCCGGCATCGATCAGCATATCGCCTTTGGAAAGCAGCGGGAGCAGCTCTTCTACAACAGCATCGACGGGATCTCCGGCTTTGACCATCAGGAGAATTGCGCGCGGTGCGGTCATGCCGGACACAAGTTCCCGTAAAGTTTCTGTCACCACAAACTCCCCTTCCTTCCCGAACTTCGTCATGAACTCATGCGTCTTCTCCGTCGTCCTGTTGTACAGAAAAACTTTTGCGCCATTCCGCGCTGCGTTGCGTGCGAGATTTGCGCCCATGGTCCCCAAGCCGATGACTCCCAACTGCTGCATGAAAAAAGTATAGACCTAAACCCAACCCTAACCCAAACCCTAACCCTTTTTCACTTTCTCCCAGTCTTCGAGAAATTTCTTCACTCCGGAATCCGTCAGGGGATGCATCGGTAATTTCTTGAACACATCATACGGAATCGTGCAGATGTGTGCGCCGAGCCGGGCAGCATCCACAATATGCCGCGGATGACGCGTCGATGCGACGAGCACTTCGCAATCAAAATCATTGTTGTCCCACACATCCATGATTTCCGCGATCAGCGCCATGCCGTCCTCTGACGCATCGTCGAGCCGGCCGATGAACGGACTGATGATGTTGGCTCCGGCCTTGGCTGCGAGAATCGCCTGCGACACGGAGAAAACGAGTGTCGTGTTCGTCTTGATCTTCTTCGAGCGAAAATATTTGAGCGCCTTGAGACCTTCGATCGTCATCGGAACCTTCACCACAACATGCTTGTGCCATGACGCATATTCTTCGCCCTGTTTGATCATGCCCTTCGCGTCTGCTGCAGTAACCTGAGCACTCACACATGGAACGTGCTTGCACATCTCGAGCACGGTCTTCTTGAAATCTTTGCCCTCTTTCGCGACGAGCGACGGATTCGTCGTGACGCCGTCCAAGACTCCCCACTCGGCGATTTCGGCAACGTATGCTGTGTTTGCTGTATCCAAGAAGAGCTTCATAGGGACATATTGTCGCGCGGAACAGGAATTCATGCAAGAACACCTGTGTAATAAAAAAGTTGTGATACCGTCTTACAGGTCTATGAAACACTTTCACAACTCCCTCGCAATTCTGACTGTCTGTGCATGTGCACTCGCCAGTTGCGCCTCGCCGGATGCCAGTGACACATCATCGGCGTCATCTTCATCTGTCTCCGAAGCAAAAACGGGAGTCGGATCGGCAGCCGTCGAATCCACATCCTCTCAGCCCCCTTCCTCCGTTCCACCATCTTCAGCAACTCCGCCAAAATCCATTCCTTCTTCCATTCCCGCGCTCGACGTCCCCTTCACGTCGCAGGCACCGTTCGCAAACTGGGACGATCCGTATCAGGAGGCATGTGAGGAAGCCGCGATGCTCATGGTTATTCATTATCTCAACGGCACGCCGCTCACCCCTGCGATTGCGGATAAGGAAATTCTGGATCTCGTCGCATGGGAAACCGACAACGGCTATCCGTACGACGTGACTGCCGCACAGATGGTTGAGATCATCGAAAAGAAATTCGGATTGAACGCCCGTGTCGGCACCGACGTGACCATTGAATCGATCAAGGAAGAACTTGCTGCAGGAAATCCCGTCGTGATTCCGGCAGCCGGCCGCGATCTCGGCAATCCGTATTTTTCCGGCGAAGGGCCCTGGTATCACGCACTGACGATCATCGGATACGAAAGCGGATGGACCGGCGATACGTTCATCGTCAACGATCCGGGAACGAAACGGGGACAATCCTATAAATATGATGCCAATGTTCTTCTCAATGCAATTCATGACTGGACGGGAGTCAAAGAGGATATTCGGAATGGGAAGAAGGCGATGGTGATTATTGAACGGTGACGGGCTTATCCCCTAGCCCCTCTCCTTTGAGTCGCAAACGATGTGCTATTCTTTTCCCATGACCCGCCCTGACGCCAAAACCCTCATCGGCAAACCTGTTGCCGACGTCCCCATGTCCCTCCAGCGCATCGCCGCAGCATCGCATGCCGGTGATCGCTATTGGATCGGACCGAAAGATGCGAAGAAATTGCCGAAAGATGATCAGGAAGCGTACACGATCGCACATCACATCATGGCCCACTTGTGCGTCCAGGGACCGACGAAACACAAATCCGGACATCCGGGCGGCCCTCTCTCCGCATTCACGTTCACGTACTTCGTTCATAAACGGAGGAATCCGGAGATCGATCCCGCAATGCGGATGAGCGCCGGTCACCTGAGCCTCCTCGCCTACGGCATGCAATGGCTGATGGGACGCGAAGGGCATGACAAACGGCTCGCGTCTCCGCAAGCGATTATCGATAGCTTTCGCAAGCCGGACGGTTTGCCGGGTCATGTAGAAGCCGGTATCGGCGATATTCCGTTCGGTTTCGGCCCGCTCGGGAAAGGGCTTAGTAATGCTCTCGGTGTCGCATTTGGGCTGAAGTATCAGAAGAGGAAAGGAACGGTAGACGTCCTGATCGGCGACGGCGACAGTCAGGAAGGACAGGTAATGGAGGCGATTCGCCTCGCTTCCCACCTCGGCACCGACAATCTGGTGATGCACGGCGACTTCAACGATATTCAGCTGAGCGGCATCCCGAGCAAAACCGTCGCATGCGATTTTGCGTCGATCGTTGCGGCTGCAGGCTGGACCGTGATCGAAGTGCAGAACGGAAACGATCCGGGACAGGTTCTTGCCGCTCTTGATCTCGCCGACGAACAGAAAGGAAAAGGGCATCCGGTTTTCGTGTGCTACTACACAACCATGGGCTACGGCGTGAAAGTGATGGAGGAAGGCTCGAACACCGGAAAAGAAAATTATCACGGCTCTCCTCTCAAAGAC
>CAYGGB010000121.1:0-3636 GCA_964349295.1 uncultured Candidatus Peribacteria bacterium
AAGTTACCGTCTGCTTTGTCTGCGCTGTAAGTTCGCCATTGATGCGGAAGAGCACCGGAGCGCCCACGGTCATGTGGACATCGGACGCGCCAAGCTCGCACGCTTTGCCGAAGATTGCGGAAACTGCAGTTGTATCCATCAAAGAAGTATAGCGGATTTTGTCAAAAAAGTCACCTTCTCCCGCCGCAGTGGGAGAAGGTCGGGATGAGGGCTGGTGAGGAAAACGGACTGGCCTACTCCTCCGACTTGCTCAACCGCATCAGGTTCTTCCCGATCGTCGTCATCGGCGCCAGGGGGAGTCCTTTCTCGTCACCGATCTCCAGGAACTCGCTCAGGAGCTCTTCCTGGGTTGCCGTGTCGAATGCATCCTCACCTTCTTCCATGCCGCGGCGGCAGAGTGTCGTGCGCTCGGCAAGGAGGTCGACGAGCTGGTGATCGAGAGCGCGGATCTGGTCGTGGATGTTTCCGGACAGCGACATACGCGGGGCAATGTACCACACTTGCGCGTAAGCAATAGCGCAATTTCCTCTGGCTCAAAGAAGAGAATGTACGAAGGAAGAAGCGCCAGAAACCACCAGATCGCCAGCAGCACCGCGATGCCGGTGTGGAACGCCGATCCCATGGCGATGTACCACAGGCGCGTGCGGCGAAACCACAGGCCGAACGGGATGCTGCATTCGAAAATTTTGATCAGGTGCACGGTCGCGTCGTACCAGGAAAGCGGGATGTTCAGACGGGCCAGAACGTACGCGGGTGGCGTCCCCCACCGGCCGATAAAACTGTAGGCGAGGATTTTTCCGTCCTGCCAGTCGGGAAGAAACAGTTTCTGCCATCCGACCCCGAAGTATGTCATCGCGATCTGCACGGCGAGTATCCGTTGCGGGAGGATCGATATGGGCTCGCTCGCAAAAAACGATCCGTGGCGGATGCGCATGTCGGCCGAGAACGTCTTTCCGCAGCCGCTGCAGCCGAGCACCAGGAGGAAGAAAAGGAAGATATGATCAAACGAAGCGCCAAGCAGAAACAGCGAGAGAAACCAGTAATAGGAATACAGGACCAGTGCGGTGATCGCGCTGACACGGGTGAAAAAACCGGCGGTGAATGAAAGCAGTGCGGCGAGGAAACTGAAAAACAGGACGTTGGCGGCCCACGGGGGAGGAGCGGCAAAGATGGCGGTGAACGGTCCCGTCGGCGCGAACATGGGCAGCAGCAGGCCGTCACGCGAATACAGCATGCCGACGTACGGAATCTGCAGCGCAAAGTAAAAGAAGAGAAAACCGCCGAAGAGAATCCGGAAGACCGCGAGAAGATGAGGATCCGTTTCGCGGAACCACCAGTGCTCCCAGCGGGTGATCCATCGGGCAATCATTGGACGCGGGTGATGAACGTGCGGGTGGTGAACGGCGGGATGTGCAGGAATTCATATCCGGCGGGTGAACGGTCCCACTGCTCGCGGTAAACACTGATGCTGCGATACGCGTTGCCCCGGTCGCGCTCATGATCGAGCAGCTGGAATGCGCGCGCGGCGAATGCTCCGGTTCCCGTCTGCGCAAAATGCACCAGAAACCCGCGCTGATTGCGTTCACCGAATCCGTAGGGCATATACGGGCCTAAGTCGATTTTGTGAATGCTGCCGTCGGCGCGCTCGCCTTCGTAGACGATGTCCATGTTCCACGAGGTATCGGTCTGGTACGGCGCCATCATGCCGTAGCTCCAGCGGGTCGCCCACGCGGGAAGAAAATGAATTTTTGAGATCGTAAACACCACTGCACCCAGACTGAGCGAGAGATAGACCAGAACGATCGCATGTCGGAGGAAACGTCGCAGCATTTGTTGTATTGTGGACGCAGTGGCCGCCACACTCAATCATGACCGGGCAAAAGAACGCATCACGAAGTTAAAAACGGAGATCTGGCGGCTGAACCGCGCCTACTTTATAGAGAACCGGACCGATGTTGCCGAAGACGTGCGCGATGCACTCAAACAGGAACTGATCGCCCTGGAGAAGGAATTCCCGGATCTGCTCACGCCGGATTCTCCGTCACAGAGAGTTGGTGCACCGCTCGACGGCAGGCTCCCGAAAGTCCGGCATCTCACGCCGAAAGAATCGCTGCAGGATGCATTCACCCACGAAGAACTCATCGACTGGGTCGACCAGATGCGCCGATCCCTCGGTGATGACAAACGCGAATTCGACATTCTGTGTGAACTGAAGATCGACGGACTCAACATTTCTCTTATTTATGAAAACATCACCTCGAAACCCGAAACCCGAAACCCGAAACTAACCTATCGTTACGTGCGTGCGGTGACCCGCGGCAACGGTATTGAAGGAGAAGACGTGACTCACACCGTCCGCACCATCGAGAGCATCCCTTTGATACTCAATATCAGTGTCATCGGAACGACGCTCCCCCGTTTTCTCGAAATCTCCGGCGAGGTCTACATGACCAAAGACGCATTGAAAAAGATCAACAGCACGCTCCCCGAAGACGACCGCTTCGCCAATCCCCGCAATGCCGCGGCGGGATCGGTGCGGCAGCTGGACCCCAAAATCGCCGCCAGCCGGGACCTCCGCATGCTCTGTTATGCAATGAACAGCGACGCCCAGGACGCGCTCGGTATCACCTCGCAGCAGGAACTGATGGAATTTTTCGATGCATCCGGAATTCCGGTGCACCGTGGCTGGACACTCGTAAAACATCTCAACGACGCGGAAAAATTCTACGAAAAAACCGGAAAGAGCCGCGACAAGCTGCCCTTCGACATCGACGGCATTGTCCTGAAAGTCAACAGCCGAAAGATCCAGCGGGACCTGGGATCCACCGCCAAGGCACCGCGCTGGGCGAGGGCGTACAAGTTCCCAGCGGAACAGAAGACGGCGCAGGTGCTCGATATCAATCTGCAGGTGGGACGCACAGGCGCGATCACGCCGGTGGCACATCTGACACCCACGCTGATCGCCGGATCGACGGTGACGCGGGCAACGCTGCACAATGAGGATGAGATTGCGCGGCTCGACGTGCGCATCGGCGATACCGTCATCGTGCGCAAGGCCGGCGACATCATTCCCGAAGTGCTGGAGGTGATGATCAACCTGCGGCCGGAGAAGACCAAACCGTTCCGCTTTCCGGACACCTGCCCCAGTTGCGGGACAACACTGATCCGTCCCGACGGCGAAGTAGCGCACCGGTGCCCGAATCCCAGTTGCGGGGCGGTGCAGCAGGAGAAGATCGAGCACTTTGTGTCGCGCTACGCATTCAACATCGAAGGACTGGGAAAAGAGACGATCGAGGCGCTGATTGCAGGGGGATTCATTGATGATCCGGCTGATCTTTTTTCTCTCACTGCTGCGGATTTTCTGCAACTGCCGCTCTTTAAGGAGAAGAAGACCGAAAACGTGCTGCAGTCACTGGAAAAAGCCAGGCGCGTGCCGGTCGAACGCTTCCTCTTTGCCCTCGGCATCCGTCACATCGGACGGGAGAGCGCCGAACTGCTGGCCAGGAGAATTGAATGGCCGCAACGGAAACTGACGGTGACCGAAAAATCTCAGGTGACGGCGCAGGTGTCGCTGTTTGGTTCCGAAGAGCACAAAGTGATAGTGACCGCCGTACAGCCGCACGACATCCGCACAAC
>CAYGGB010000122.1:0-3631 GCA_964349295.1 uncultured Candidatus Peribacteria bacterium
CTCCAGGAGAAAGGCAAGGGCCTGATGTCCGATCTCAAGGATCCCAAGCGCAAGCGCCGCGCCCACCTTCTGCTCTTCGCCACCGCGCTCGCCGCGCTCATCGTCCTCTATCTCGTCGTCAATCTTGCAACAAGCACGCAGCGCAGCAAAACGCGTGCGGAACTCGCGGACCTCATGACGCAGATCACCGACGAAATCCAGACGGCCGATAACCGGCGGCTGGCAGGGGACATGGACGGTGCCAACAGCATCCTGCAGCGCGCGGAGGAACGGGCGAAGCTGGTGATGGACAACGAGTCGGGGTACTTCCGCGTCGAATCGCTCGATATGCTCGACAAAATCCGCAGCAAGCGCGAGGAGATCAACAACATCCTGCGCGTACCGGCGAGGGTTCTCGTCAACATGAGTTCCAAAAATGATAGCGTTAACGCGCAGGGCCTCATCGGTCTGGGGGAGGGCGAGTTCCTCGTCTACGACCGCCAGAACAGCTATCGCGTGCTGCTGAACCGTCTGGACGAACCCAAGCGCCTCGTGGAAGACGATCTGATTCTGCAGGGGGCCGATTTTCCGCGCTACAAATCACAGGTGTTCATGACGACCGGCAACAGCGTGGTTGAACTCGCGACCAACCAGCTGACACCGATGAAGACCGAAGACCCTGCGGGCTGGATGACGGGCAAGGCGGTCCAGACATATCTGCGTTACCTCTATGTGCTCTCCCACGAGAAGAAGCAGATCTTCAAATATGAGCGTCTCAGCAACCGCTACGGCACGCCGGTGGAATACAACGTGAACGGCGACCTGACCGGCGCAATCGACATGGTTATCGACGCGAGCGTGTACGTGCTCAAGGAAGGCGGGACTGTGCTCAAGCTCCTTCGCGGCGAAACGCAGCCGTTCGTGATCCGCCGCGCGCCTGATGACGTGCTCCAGAGCGTCACGAGAATGTTCAAGATTCCCGACGGCAATTTCTACTTCCTCGATCCCAAGAAATTCCGCATCATCGTGACCACCGACGGCGGCGGAACAGGCGAATCATCGTACGTGAAGCAATACATACTGGAGGGCGAGCAACTGGGGACGTTGCAGGATCTGTATGTGGATCCGGAGGAGACGCATTTATATATATTGGATGAGAAGAGGGTCTATGTCATTGATCTGGCGACGCAGTAAGCGGGCATTCCTCGTACGCTCGCGTTGCGACGCGAGCTACTCGGAATGACAGGGCACGTTAAAACATGCCCCTCGATACGAAACCGCTGCGGCGGTTTCTACTCGGGGCGGTAATAGTACGGTAGCCGAGTAGCGCCGCGCAGCGGCGCTACGATGCCCCTCTGATAAATGTTCCTGTCATTCCGAGTAGAAATTGTCGCAACAATTTCGTACGAGGAATGGCTTCTTTCTGGGATACTATCCCTCTATGAAGATCCTCATCTTCGGTACTTTCGACCATCTCCATCCCGGCCATGCATTTGTCATCTCCGAGGCGATGAAGCGCGGGGCCGCGACTATCGTTGTTGCGCGAGACCGGAATGTGGAGCGCATCAAGGGACTCAGGTCGCATCAGTCAGAAAGCGAGAGGAAGAGCGCGATCGAAGAAAAATTCCCTGCAGTGACGGTCATGCTGGGGGACCGGGAGGACTTCCTCGCGCCCGTGCGTACCGTCCGTCCCGATCTGATTCTGCTCGGGTACGACCAGCGTCTTCCCCCCGGCGTGACGGAAGCGGATTTTCCGTGTGTGGTTGAGCGTCTTCCGGCCCATCATCCGGACCAGTACAAAAGCAGCCTGCTCAAGAAAAACGTCAGGAAATAGGCAATCGGCTCTTTCATACCATACTCCGGTCCGGAGAGGACTTGGGAGCGTTTTTCTGCTATAATTATTGGATTTCCCCATACCCAAAACCAGACACAATGTTCCTGCAAAACGCCCGTTCCGTCATCGAAATTTTCTTCCCGTGGTACTTCGTCGAAGCGCCGCTCGGGATCGTGAAAAGTTACGGGCGGTATGCGAAGGCCTTTCTGGAAATTTTCTCGTTCCCGTTCCTGCTCCGCACGCTTTTCTCTCCGTGGAAAAATCTCACGGACGCATACCCGAAAAATCTTCTCAACACCGAAGCGTTTTTTGAAGCGCTCACGCTCAACTGTCTCTCGAGAGTTATCGGATGCATTTTCCGTCTGGTGATGATGGCAATGGGGATTGTCGTTCAGGTGTTGTGTCTTCTGCTCTTTGTCGCATCGCTGCTGCTGTGGATCACATTCCCGCTGTTGTTCCTGTTCGGTCTCGCATTTCTGACGTATCGCCTCACACCATGAGCACGCGCACATTCGATCACCGGGTGACCAATGCGTACGCGGGCGTGCGGATCCGCCGGTTCTTTTTCGGGCCGTTCAGTCTTGTTGTATACGCGCTCGCGTTGCTGCCGTTCGCCCAGATTCTGCGCATGGAGAACGATCCGGTACCGCTCGGTGTCGCCGTATCCCTCATCGCGTTCCTGCTCCTGATTGTCCACGAATTCACGATCCGCAAGCTTCTGGTTGATATCCCGCTGCCGCTGGACGGTACAGGCAATATCGCCGAACTGCTTTCGTGGAACATGGTCCGTCATCTGCGCGGTGTGCGCTGCGTCGACACGCTGGCATTGCTGAAGGCGTCGTCGGCGAGTGAGCGTTCACACTTCATTCTCGGACAGATCGGCATCGACGCAAAAACACTACTCGACGTGTATATCGCCGGAAAAGAAACCGTCCCGTTCGACACATGTCTGC
The DNA here is from genome assembly GCA_964349295.1 of uncultured Candidatus Peribacteria bacterium. Classification (GTDB taxonomy): domain Bacteria; phylum Patescibacteriota; class Gracilibacteria; order Peribacterales; family Peribacteraceae; genus JABFSS01. The sequence goes on from CAYGGB010000122.1 coordinate 2,767, forward strand.
AATGGGGTCTTGATGCCTGCAAAGAACTGAAGACCAACATTCTCGATTCCACGGCGATCCTCTACTCGTTTTTTGAACACAGTCCTGCGTTGCATGCGCTTCTTGACCGCGAAGATCTGTCTTTCGGCGATCTGGGCAAGATCATGCAGTGCGAGGTGTTTCACTGGTACAGCCGGCGCCGCGAGAATGTTCTCAGCCCCGATTCCCTCGTGCGTGTCCTCGGATCTTTCGGGCGGTCGTGGGTGATGGGCTACACGAGCGAACTCGACCGCCTCACAACCGATATTGGCGAGAGCGCCGTGTCGCACAGGCGCGACGCAGTCATCCACCAGGATTCTCTCGACGAACTCATGCGGATGCTCGGCAACACCTCGCACCGCAATATTCTGATTCTGGGAAAGAACGGGGTGGGGAAGCGTACGTTCATCGACAACTTTGCGCGAAAGCTGCGGATGCACGAAATCGAACGCGGATTGCCCTACACGCGCGTGCTCAGGCTCAAGACGGCACAGCTGCTCTCCGGTTCGGGCCGCAGCGATACGCTGCTCCTGCACGCCTTGGAGCGGGCACAGAGCTCAGGGAGATTCATTCTGGTGATTGAGAATATCGGGCAACTGCTGCAGGCCGCTGACGCGAATCTGAAGGGCGTGCTGGCGCAATTCCTGCAGGCGCGCGCCATCAACGTGATCGGCATTTCGGGCGCCGAGGAGTATCACTCCACAATCAAGCGTGAACCGATGATCGACACGCAGCTTGAGAAAATATTCCTCGAGGACAGCGGCGAGGACGAAACACTGTCGGTTCTGATGGCCCATTACTTCAGCCTGGAACAGCGACGCAAGCTGCGGATCACGTACAAGGCCCT
>CAYGGB010000123.1:0-3604 GCA_964349295.1 uncultured Candidatus Peribacteria bacterium
CGATAGCCGTCGGTTTACAGATGGGACTCACACCCGAACGGATGCGCGACCGCCTGCGGACGTTCACTCCCCTGCTTCAGACATTCTCCGTGCGCCAGGAATCCGGCGTCCGCATCCTCGACGACACCCACAACAGCAGCGCCGCAAGCGTCAAAGCCGCTATTGCCTGGGCACGCACCCAACCGGAGGCTCAGAAGATTCTCCTCGCCGCCGGACTCATCGAAATGGGCGACCACCAGTCCCCCGCCGAACAGGAGCTGGGCGCGCTCGCGTCCGGCGTCTTCGACCGCGTCATCGTCATCGATCCCCAGAGCGCACGAAATTTTGCAGATGGAGGTGCAAAGAACATTGAAACATTTTCCAAAGACATTCAAAAAGTGTCATCAGGTTCGCTCATCGTCTGCACAGGAAGGATGACACCAGCCACGATCCAGCGATTACTCCCATAATTCTTAATTCTTCATTCATGATTCTTTGTCCGATTCATCACACCTTCGCCCCCCTCGCCGACGCAGCGTTCTGCCGTCAGGCTCTGGGATTGCTCCTGCGACCATGGACATGGAAAAAAGGCCGTGCCGTGGACGATCTGCGATCAAGCCTCCGGGAATCCCTCAACGCCGAACCGTTCCTGTTCTCCTCAGGACGGGAAGGACTCTTCGCACTGCTCAGCTCACTGGGAATCAAAACCGGAGACGAAGTGATTGTGCAGGCGTACACATGCGTCGTCGTTCCCAATGCAATCGCAGCAACGGGAGCGACACCGGTATTTGTCGATGTCGCGAAAGACACGCTGAGTCTCGATCCCGGGGAACTGCGAAAAGCGATCACCCCGAAGACCAAAGCGATTATCTGCCAGCACACATTCGGGATTCCGGCACCGCTGGAGGATCTGCGAGCGATCTGCGACGAACATCAGATCCCGCTGATTGAGGACTGTGCGCACATCATTCCAGACGCGGACGGACCTGACGGACTCGCGCGCACGGGAGATTTTGTCCTGCTCAGTTTTGGGCGGGACAAAGCCATTTCAGGCGTCACAGGCGGCGCGATCCTGAGCAGAAAGACGGATATGAACGAGCAACTGCGACGACAGCAAGAATCTGCGCGGGATCTTCCACTTCTGTCCATCAAGCGACTGCTGCTCTATCCGCTGATCTATGGGATGGCGAGGCCGGTGTATGGGTTAGGACTGGGGTTTGGGTTGGGATTGGGGTTAGGGAAGATTTTATTGAAGATCTGCAGCGTGCTCGGATTGCTTCCGACGATTGTCACCGTAGAAGAGAAAACAGGACATCAGTCGCGGGCTTTTCACAAGATTCCCAATGCATGTGCGGCACTCGCACTCAGTCAGCTCAGGAAACTGAAAGAGATCAACGATCACCGGAGAACACTCACGCGCTTCTATCTGGAGCAATGCGCGACGTACGGATGGCCTGTGCTGCATGGCATCGGATCGGATCTGCCTCTGCAGAAATTCCCGATGTTCGTCTCCAACGCAGAAAAGATCCGGCGGGAGCTCAAAAAGAAGAACATTTATCTGAATGACGGCTGGACCGGATGCGTGATCTGTCCGGAATCTGTTGATCCGTCCGTTTGTGGATATCGGCACGGAAACGATCCGAAGGCCGAGGAAATATCGCAACAGATCCTGAGCCTGCCGACGCATCCGCTGATGACGCTGAAGGATGTGGAACGTCTGACGTATGAACTCCGTGCGCATCAGCGACAGGCCCTTATTCGGTAGAGGGAATCTCGAATTCGATCAGAAAGCCATCATCTGTCCCCTGCACCAACTGGTAACCCGAACAGGGAAGATACCGGCGCAAAAGCGGAATCAATGTTTGTTTATGATCTTCATCCGGCTCTGCCGGAACCGAGGCCTGTTTTTTGAATCTCCAGACGTTCGCCAGCGTATCTTCAAGAATCCTGATAGCGTCAGATTCCGGCACTTTGACCGGCCGCCGGTGCATGCACAATACATGTTCGAGCAATCGTCTCGCTTCCTGCGTGACAACGCTTGTCTGCAATCCCGCAAGAACCGTCAAAAGAGTTTCCGATCGTGCCGCCTTCTCCCGTGTCTGCTGCGTCAACAATTGCCTCATTGTCACTGCGTATGCCGGATAATGCATATCCAGAATCGACAGCATCCCATTCAGCCGCTCGCGCGAAGGGAAGTCTGCTGATGATGGAGAACCCCATTCATTCATTGATAGCAATATAAACGATTTCAATAAAAAGTAAAGAATTCGCGGGAGTAGACTGCATTCATGATCGTGACCCGGGCAATACATCAACTGGAATGGGACGATTTTCTCAAACGACAACGTTTCCGGCCTTTCCTCCAAGGCTGGACCATGGGAGAGGTATACCGAAGGATCGGACAGGAACCGGTACGGCTGATCGTAAAGGACGGCGATGCGGTGCGCGGCATCTGCTTTGCGCATGTGGTCCCTGCACGACGCGGGCGACATTTGAGTGTGCCATATGGGCCGGTCCTTGAACGGACAACGGACAGTGGACAGTGGACAGAGATTCTTTCTTCATTGATGCATGAGTTGAAAAAAATCGCGAAAGAGCATCACTGTTCTTTCATCCGGATAAGTCCGTTTTGGGAAAATTCAGCTGAAAATGAAAAGAGATTGAGTTTGATTAGCACAAAACCTTCTCCTTTACATCTGCTTGCAGAGCATCTGTGGCTGCTCCCGCTCACGAACACATCAGAAGAAGAATTAATGAAAAACATGCGCTCAACAACACGCAATCTCATCCGGAGAGCGGCAAAAGAAGGAGTGAATGTCACCGCATCCGATGATCCCGTCCGGGACCTGCAGCTGTTCCTCACATTGCATGATGAAACGCGAAAACGCCACGGGTTCACGCCATACACGAATGCGTTTTTTCGGGCGCAGGTTGAGGAATTCGCCAGGACGGGCAACGTCATCCTCTATCTGGCACGACATCAAGGCGCTGTCATCGCCTCATCCATCCACATGACCTTCGGCGGCGAAACCAGCTACCACCACGGCGCGAGCGTCATCAGCAAGATTCCGGCAAGTTATCTTCTCCAATGGACGGCGATTCAGGATGCTCTCAAGCGGGGCGATCACGTGTACAACTTCTGGGGAATTGCGCCGGGTGAAATGGAAAATGAAAAATGGAAAATGAAAAATAACAAGCATCCGTTTGGAGGTGTGACATTATTCAAGATGGGTTTTGGCGGAAATATTTTGGAACTGACCCGATGTGTCGATATCCCCCTCAGCCCGAAGTACTACGTCACGCGGGGGTTTGAGACGTTGCGCAAGTGGCGGCGGGGGTTCTGATCGGTAGACTCGGCGCATGGCAAAAAAACCTTCGCTTCAGGACGACGTCATGAATTTCCCCGTGCCGGAGGCCAAGCCAGCTGCAAAGACTGCGGCCATGTCCACCAGTGGCTCCGCCGACATTCTCACGCGTCTGGATGACATTGCAGAGCATCTGAGACGTATTGATAACCGCGACCGCCTGCGGATGATCGGCAGCACGCTGCGGAGCCTCGTCGGCCTGGGTTTCCTGCTTTTCACCATCTGGAGCAGCGTCTATCTGGTCACTCACATGTCCGAGA
>CAYGGB010000124.1:0-3600 GCA_964349295.1 uncultured Candidatus Peribacteria bacterium
GGTGGCGGCACGCTGACGGCGTTGCCGATCATCGAAACGCAGGAAGGCAACGTCAGTGCCTACATCCCGACGAACGTCATCTCCATCACCGACGGCCAGATCTTCCTTGTCGGCGATCTGTTCTACAAAGGCATTCGTCCCGCAGTCGACGTCGGTATCTCCGTCTCCCGCGTCGGTTCCGCCGCGCAGATCAAGGCGATGAAGAAAGTTGCCGGCAAGCTCCGTCTCGACATGGCCCAGTACCGTGAACTCGCGGTCTTCGCGCAGTTCGGATCCGATCTCGACGCCGCCACCCGCGCACAGCTCGACCGCGGCGTGCGTCTCACCGAAGTTCTCAAGCAGGACCAGTTCTCGCCGCTTCCCGTGGGAGAGCAGGTCGCGATCCTCTACGCCGCCGTCAACGGACTGCTCGATACGATTCCCGTGGAAAAGGTGAAGCAGTTCCAGGAGGAACTTCTCAAGGTACTGCGGGAAAAGCATTTTGATGTGCTCACGACTCTCAGCAGTGCGATCACGCCGGAGGTGGAGGAGAAGCTCAAACGCCTGGTGGGTACTCTCAAGGATTCTCAAAGAATTAGGAATTAAGAATAAAGAATTAAGTTCCTTCCTAATTCATAATTCTTCATTCTTAATTCTCGTTCATGGCAAATTCCCTCAGAGACCTTCGGCGAAAGATGAAAGCCATCAAATCGACCAAGCAGGTCACGAAGGCGATGGAACTTGTGGCAGCGTCCAAGATGCGCCGGGCCGTCCAGAATGCCGTTCTGTTGCGCAAGTACGCGCTCACCGCGTGGGCGATGCTGCAGAAAATCGCATTGAGTCATCGCGGGCAGCATCCGTGGCTCATTGAACGTCCCGTCAAACGCATTCTCGCAATTCTTGTGACGAGCGATCGTGGATTGTGCGGGAGCCTCAACACACAGCTTTTCCGTTCGGTCAGTCACTACATCGCGGCTTGTAAAGATATGGCAGGATTCGAGCAGATCGATTTCGTCGCCGTGGGACGCAAAGGGCAGCAGCACCTGTCGCGCGCGGGTCAGAATGTCGCCGCGGCTTTCCCCGCACTTAGTAACCATCCGTCGTTCCGCGATGTCCTCCCGGTCGCGAAGATCGCCATCGACGGCTTCAGGAACGGCACATACGATCACGTTGTTCTTCTCTACACCGACTTCCTCTCCGCTCTCGTCCAGGAACCGGCGACCAAGCTGCTTCTGCCGTTTTCCGAATCGGAATTCCGCACCATGATCAATGAACTGCTCCCGCGCAAGCGCATCACCAAAGAAGAGGAAGAGGCGATGAAATCCGTCACGAAACTCTCCGCGGAATATCTCTTTGAACCGACGGAAGCCGAGGTTCTCAACCGCATTCTCCCGCAGCTCACCGAAATGCAGATCTACCAGGCCGTTCTCGAATCGTCTGCATCCGAACACTCTGCGCGCATGGTCGCGATGCGCAATGCCACTGACAATGCATCCGATATCCTCTCGGATCTCAACCTGACCTACAACCAGACCCGCCAGGCGAATATTACTGCCGAACTGGCGGAGTTATCGGGTGCGGCGGCGGCACTCGGTTAATCCCGGAGATTCCAAAAAAGCATGTAAGACGAAGCGGCTGTTTCCGTCATATGCGCCTTTTCTGGACATACCTCACCAGCCACGATACAGTTTTGCTCCTCTGTCTCTTCCCCTTTCTTTTATGCGTTTGTTTGTCAGACTTTCCACAGCGGCAATGGTGGTCGCTCTCAGCGTCCCGTCCGCTCTCGGGAAATTATATCCGGATGATTTCATGATTCCGGGCCGGTTGGATTCCATCGGATCGTCATCGTCATCCACGCCCTCCATGCCTTCGTCCCCGTCCGATCCGACGGAGCCCTCGGAGCCGTTCTACTTCGCATCGGAGATTCCCGAGGGCAGACTGACGCGCGCCCAGCTGGCCGATGCGATCGCCACCCGTCTGTACGATGCGGATTCGCACGACAACTGCTTTGGTGATCTGGTTCTCTCCGAAGCCTACGATTACAATTTGCTCTTTAACGACGTTTCGCTCGACGCACCGTACGCCTCATCAATCTGCGTTCTCATGCGCAACGGCATCATCCAGGGCCTGAGTGATGGATCCTTCCGTCCCGACAGGGCCGTCACCGTCGCGGAAGCCGCAGGAATGCTCGCTGGAATCGGCGGTCTGCCCCTGCGCGACTCCAACCATATGCGGACCGGCGAGGCCTGGTACCAGCGTTTCATGGATGCCATCCGCGCCGTGGATCGTGAGTTCACCATGCGGCCCTCGGATATCCTGACCGGCACACAGCTGCAGCATACGATGTGCGTGCTCAAGCAGTACACGCCGGAACTGGATCCGCTCAATGAGTTCACGGGGTGCCAGATCTGAAGCTGATCTCGGAAAAAAGCCAATACGCAGTCTTTAAAAGCCAGCAGATAAAAAAGAAAAGGATAGAGGTTGGCCTCTATCCTTTTTTTGGCGATCGTGTCTGATATTCTGTTGTCATGATGTCACTGCGGCCTTTCCAGAAGGTTCTTCTGTCCCTTGCGGCACTGGGAATTCTGGTCACGCTCATTGTCACACTCTGGAGAAGCACCGTCATTCTCGGAAGCGTTCTGATGATGCTGACGTTGTTGCTCTTCCTGGTATCCGGGAATCGCGCGCGTGATGCCGTTCCCTTTTGTACAGGAGCACTTCTCGGGCCGCTCATGGAAGCCATCGTGATCCGCAGTGGCGCGTGGCAGTATGCGCAACCGACGTTCGCCGGTATTCCTCTGTGGCTTCCGTTCCTCTGGGGCCTGACGGCCGTTTTCCTGATGAAAATCAGTCGCTGGTGCCTGCCTGCAGTCTCCTCAGAACCCACTTCGCCGTCTCCAGGACCGGCGTCACGCTGAGCGCTAGGGCGATAATGATCGCCCAGTCGCGTATGGTCAGCGCGAACGTGCCGAACGCGTTCTGCAGGAACGGAATGTAGATGATGCAGAGAAGCAGCAGAATTTCCCACAGGATGGCCAGGTTCAGCCACTTGTTTTTGAAGGTGCCGCTGAACGCGGAAATATGGTCGGAGCGGAAGTTGTAGGCTTTGACGAATTCCGTCACCACCAGCAGTGCGAATGCCATCGTCATCGATTCCTGCAGACTTCTGCCCGAATGCGTTGCCCACCAGAACATGCCGAGGATCAGGACTGCGAGCCACACGCTTCCGGTCAGCATCAGCGCGAGGACGGGTCTCGTGAAAATTCCCGAGCGCGGATCGCGCGGGGCCTGCTTCATCAGATCCGCTTCGGGCGGATCAATCGCAAGTGCCACGGCGGGGAATCCGTCGGTTGCGAGGTTTAAATAGAGCAGCTGCACGGCAGAGAGAGGGAGCGGCCAGCCGAGGAACGTGGCGACAGTCATGATGATGATTTCGCCGATGTTGCTGCTGAGCAGGTACATCAGGTACTTTTTGATGTTGCCGAAAATCCCGCGGCCTTCCTCCACTGCGGCCACGATGCTCGCGAAGTTGTCGTCCGTCAGTGTCATAGCTGCCGCCTCTTTGGTCACATCCGTTCCTGTAATGCCCATGGCGACGCCGATGTCGGCTTTTTTGAGGGC
>CAYGGB010000125.1:0-3572 GCA_964349295.1 uncultured Candidatus Peribacteria bacterium
GCGGATTATGAGGAGTTACTTACTCCATGTGCATGCGGAAAACAGGACACAATTTGATTTGTGGATCCCGGCCGGAATTGCAGTCCATCCGCATTACGAAACGTTTCAATTTTTCCAGTTTGGGAGTCTCATCGGCGGAATGTTCACATTCGGCCTCTGCATTTTGCTCATACTCTCGAAGACGAGTGAACCAATCCTTTTGCGCCGTCTCGTACTTGTTACGAGGCGGCCTTTTTATCATGATTTTTTCTCCAGTATGGTGCCCGGATAGTAATACTGCAAAATCTGCTCCCCCATTTTCCCCTCCTCCGCCTGCCCCTCCGCGCCGCATCCACTCATCCCGACGCCATGCCCCGCGAGTGTCATTCCCGTGCACCAGTGGTCATTCTTCGAGGTATAAATTTCCGCTGCAGGAAAATTATTCCATCCCGCCTCCGCAGGAGTTCTCGTCCTGCCGTCATCGGAAGAGAAGTACGGCGGGCGGATCACGCTGCCGCGGTACGTCATCACCTGCTGTGATGTTGAACGGACGGCGCGGAGCCAGTTGGGATTCGGGGATTCGAAATCATAGCCTTTATACAACTGGAACGTTGCCGGGCTGTCGCTGCCGTCGTACGGTTTTCCGGGGAATTTTCGTTGCGATGGATTAAGGTAGTACGTCGCGTACGTACGTGCGGCGATCGCGAAGGCACGCTGCTTTTCGTACGGTTCGGTATCGGGTTCTTCGGCGAGTCCGGCAAGATAGTCTTCCATCGGCAGCTCGTTGATGAGAACCAATTGATTGTCGGTGATCCGGCACTCGATTGTGCCGCGATATTGGCGCGTGGTGCTCGCCCCACCCACCATCACGGGCCCGTCGGCGGAGATCCGGATCGTGGTTCCTTTCACTCCGTTTTCGGCTTCGCACAGCGATCCGTTTTGCTTCAGTCGCACGAGCGATGTCGTCGATCGTTTCCCGTCAATCATCAGCGGATCTCCCGCGCTGACCTGTGGTGTTGTGCCCGCAGTGGAGAGGAATATACGGATCATCGGAGACGAATCGGATGATGTGGATGAGATGCTGCTCGATGATGTGGCGGATGATGACGAAGTAAGTGTCACGCGCGACGACTGCATCACCGCAGGGTTCTCCCGCAGTTGTGTCGATCCCCCCATGGAGTTCAGCAGTTGCCCGCGCGCGGTCTTGCCTGAGAGCTGGAACGTGTAGCGGATTGATCCGATTTTCAGCGTCTCGCTTCCGCGGGTCATCGGCAGACGGACTTTGAGCCGCAGCATCACCGATTCCCCCTGTTTGACGAGAGGAACAGGAATCTTGATGTCGCCGCGCACCGGGACAAATTTGCCATCGCGCTCCTGCCAGATCCCGAATCCGGGGCTGCGGGTCAGCCGCGCGATCCGTGTGTTGCGGCTGTACGATTTTGTCGTTGCCCTGAAGAAAATCGGCAGGATCACTTCGCCACCCGGCCGTCCTTCCACAATTGTTTCGCTGAGTGCGGCGAGCCCGTCTTTTCCTGTCACGATCCCGACCGAAGAATCACTGCCGCCTGATGACGACGATGCAGAGACTGTCGGAAAACTCATATATTTCACGTTCGTTTCGATGCTTCCCGTACGCACGTTCATGCGGATCTGATCCAGTGCGGTCCAGACGGCAAGTCCGGGACAGTCGGTCGAAACAAGCTGACGGTGTCCGACGATCACAGGAAGTGTTTTTCCGTGGAACATAGTCGTGTTGCCGGTATCGAGATGATATTTTTCCGCGAGCAGCCGGAGTAGCCACTGGAGGCTATGCGTCTGTGCCTGCGTCGGTTGTTCGACATCGAAATTTCCCATCATTGCGATGCCGATCGTACCGACGTTGTTGCAGTATGCGTGTCCGCCAACCACGAATTCCCCTCCTGCGCGTCCTTCATAGATATTTCCCTGTTCATCGATCATGTAGTGATAGCCGATATCGCCCCACCCGCGGTTCTGCGCGTGATACTGGTACAGCGCGCGCATCCGTTCGACGCCCGACCGCGCATCTCCCGTCACCTTCAGCGCTGTGTGGTGTACGGCAAGCAGTTTGATCTGGGGCGAGTACTGCTGTGGCCAGCGCAACTTCTCCCCGTTCGCATTTTCGGTCACCGGGGTGCTCGATTTGAATTCATCGGGATATTTTGCATACACTTCATTGCAGTCTTTTTCGCGTACCGAAGGCGCAGCAGTCCCTCCATTATCTGATTTATCCATCGTCGCATCCGACGAAACGCTCGAGCTCGATTCTGAGCGTATAAGCAGCGACGGATCCGCTCCCCAGTCATTTCGTGAGAGGATATGTCGTTGGACGTCTCCCGCAGTCGCAACGGAAAAATGCACAGGATCCGAAGAAACGCGGATTGGATGAATATTTTCGATCAGAGCGGGCTCGTCAGACTGGACTCTGATGCGACTGACGGCGTGCGGGAACATTACAAGATTCGATTCCGTGAGCGCCGGATCCTGTTCATTTTCGACATGAAGTTCCTGCCATTCCGTCCAATCGTTTCCATTCCATGCGCTCACGGCCTGAGGATGATCATCTGTGAGTTGAATGCTCAGTGCATCTAACGGGTCTGCAAATGTGAATTGCTGATAGGTCTCCTGCACCGCAAAAACGCCCGGTGCGGGGAACAGTGTGGCGATCAGGCACAGGAGAGTGACGATGGACCGGGTGCGCATCGGAAGGAGTATAGGGATGAGGCGCGGGTCCGTCCGATTTTCATGCGTTTTTTATATATACTGCGTACCGGCGATGATGAATGGCCCTTTAACCACAAACGGCCGCGGTTTCGGAACCGTTTTTTCATATGCAATGCACTCTTCGAGTGCTATCAGCAGCTCTTCATGCAAATCATCGAGCATGTCTGTGACAGTCGAAACAAATTCCACGGAGTCGTTTATCACAGCTGCCGTCACCTCGCGCAGTCCCGATGGTCCAAGTTCCACTTTTTTCTCCATATACTGACTGGCAATGGTACTCGTTCAATTTGCTGTGAACAATTTCTCATACGCATCGGTCATTGCCGGAAGTGAAAACAACCGTCGCACGGTTTCCTCACTGTGACCGGCAATCCGCGAGCGGAAATCCGGGTCTTGCATGCGAAGAATGGCTTCCTGCAGAGAGGAAACTGAGTCAGCACGCACAATCAGCGCATCCCTCCCGTCTGTCAGATACCCCGCGATCCCGCACTGGTCCGTCACGATCACCGGCGTCCCGCACGCCATCGCTTCCGCCGCCACGAGGCCGAAGGGGTCGTTGTCGCGGGAGGGGAGGACGAGAACGTCGATTAATTTGTAGAAGGTGCCCACGTCTGAAACGACTGGAAGAATGCGTATTCGTTTCTTCGTTTCTTCGTTTCTTCGTCGAAGCTGGTTATGGATTTTTTTTGAATCGGGGCCGGTGCCTATGATTGTGAGGGTGGCATCAGACAGATCGGTGACGACTTTGATGAGAACGTCGACGCCTTTCTCGGGGCTTAGTCGTGCAATGCACCCAATTTTTAGGGTGCCGGCCCCCTTCTCCCTCGGGGAGAAGGGTTGGGGATGAGGGC
>CAYGGB010000126.1:0-3552 GCA_964349295.1 uncultured Candidatus Peribacteria bacterium
ACCTGTAACGGTCTGTTCGCCGTTGCCATCGCTCGATGCATCAATCGTCGCGTCCATGTTCGCCTGGCCGTCACCCGCGTCCATGGTCAGGCCGAGGAGATTGAGGGACGTGATGCCCTGAGCGCCGTTCACGGTTGTCCCCGCCGAGATGGCGTTGTCGATCGCCTGGTTGGTGCCGTCGGCATCCTGCGTCAGTGCGGCGATGACGGTGGAACTTCCGTCGACGATCTGGAGACCGTCGGCGTCCGCATCCGCAGCCATGTTCGCCACCTGGTTGCATTGTCCGTTGCACTCCTGCAGAAGACTCAGGATATTGAGAGCGGTCGTGTTGTTCACGGAATTGATGAAGGTGTTGGAGGTGATCGTGTTGATGATCCCCTGGTTGATGCCGATCTCATCGTCCGCGGACTGGTCGATGAACACGAAATTATTCGTGTCCCCGGCGGCGTGCGTCGTGGTGTCGGCATTCGCCGTCCCCGCAACGTCGGCCCCCTGATTGCCCTGTCCGTCGCCGGCTTCCTGCTGGGCGATAAAGAGGTTGGCGGCGATGCCGTTGACTGCCGCATCCACGGCTGTTTCGCCGGCCACATCATTCTCCACATCCTGGTTGCCGCCTCCGTCCTGACTGATCCCGATGTCGTTGAGCGTGAGCGCTTCGACACCGATATCCGCGCCGAGATTCGCGAAGAAATCCGCGACGCCGTCCGGGTTGCTCTGGCCTTCGCCGTCATCCTGCGTCACCGATGCGGAGTTCACCGCCGAAACGTCGCCCGCAAGCGATGCATCGCCGCTCGCGTCCGCGGTGTGATCGACTTCATGATTTCCGTCTCCCGTCTGGCTCACGTCGGTTTCGTTGGCCGTTTCGGAATTGATTTCCGCCGCGACCTCGGTGTTCGCATCGGCGATGACATCAAAGATATGATTATTCTGCATGAGATTCACCACCAGCGGAGCGATGGCTGCGCCCGCGGCGTTCGTTCCGGAGATGAAGAGGAATACAGCGGCAAGAATCGCGAGAGAGCGCATCGGGCTGATCCCGATTCTCCCGCGCGTCTTCCGTTTCGCCTGTTTCCGGGAAACTGAAAGCGGCATATAAAAAGGTAAGGAAAAGAAGTAAAAAGGGACGCCGCTCGTGACAGGGGACCATGCCGGCTCTTACCGGAAATCGTCTGTTTTTCCGGGTTTTCCCGCTTTTTCCGGAAATTCATTGTTTTTGTAAGAGGTATTTCCGGGTCGGGTCACAGGAACGCAACGAGATGGTTGCGTCTTTTACTTCTTTCCCATCTTTTCTATGTTGCGGAAAAAACTTTTATCTCTTTCAGTCGGAGCCAGCATGGCTCTCTGGGCTGCGAACGCCGGCATCGCCGCGGCTCAGGTCAATGACGACATCGACGCTGATTTCGACGCGACCACGTCAGTCGAGTCGATGATCAACTCGATCCTTCTGAATGCCCTTGACCTCGACCAGTCGGGCGACGGCGACCAGAACAACGCCGATGCCGAAGCCGATAACACCGGCGTTGCGGATGTCACGGGAGATATCACGGCGGACGCCACCAATGACGTCGACGTCGATCAGGACGGCGAAGGCGGCGATCAGGTGAATCTCGACATGGCACTCGACGGTTCCGCTGATCTTACGGTCGACGCACTGATCAATGCGATCCTCTCCAATGAACTTGGAGTCACGCAGAACGGCGACGGCGACCAGAACAACGCGGATGCCGACGTGGGCAACACCGGTGCCATGGATGTTGATTCCGACATCACGGTTGATTCCAGCAATGACATTGACGTCGATCAGAACGGCGGTGGAGACCAGAGCAACGCTGCGTTTGATGCAGATGCTTCGTCCAACACGGATGTGGCCTCCGAAATCAACGCAATCCTCGCCAACACCGCAACGTTGACGCAGGAAGGCGGCGGTGATCAGAACAACGCCAGCGCGACCATGGACAACACGGCCGTGAACAGCGTCTCGTCCACGATCAGTGCCACCAGCGGCAACACGATCAATATCAGTCAGTAATTCAGTTGTATATATACATCACTGGCAAAGAAGAAGGGATCCTGCGGGGTCCCTTTTTTGTCCCTCCCCCTCGATACGCCCGTGGCTCCACCACGGGCTACTCGGAAAGACATCTCTGTTAATTGGCAACAACTCTTCCGAAATGCTGTACCCTTCCTCGATACGCTCGTTGCTCCACAACGAGCTACTCGGAAGGACATCTCTGTTAATCGACAACAACCCGTCCAAAATGTTGTACCCAGTAACCGCCTTCGTATCCGATGCCGACGTCGTCGTAATTGCTGCTGAGAATGTTTGCGCGATGGCCCGGGGAATTCATCCAGTCGGTCATGGCGTCCACGGCTGTTTTCTGTTTGCTTGCGAGATTTTCCCCCGTCCAGAAGGTCCAGTTGCAATCGCAGGGCGGCGTCAGATATCCCGCTGCACGGATGCGGTCCGTGGATGAATGACCGTCGGGATCGGTATGTGAAAAGAACACGCGGGCCGACATGTCTTTTGCGTAGAGCTGTGCCGATGCATCGAGGAACGGATTTGCCGTGAGGCTTGGGAGGCCGGCGTCCGTCCGGACGTCGTTGATAAGACGGAGCATGTCGGTCCGGATGGAGAGGACAGTGGAGGAGACGGGGACGGAGGGCGGGGAGGGACGAGGGCTAGGGCTAGGATTAGGATTAGGGTTAGGGTTAGGGTTGGAGAAAGATTGTTTCGGGTCCGGAATGACGGTCAGAGTCTGGGTCGGGCGCGGGAGGTTCACGCGGGTGGCGTTGCGCAGGACCGGTTGCCGGGATACTGACGCGGCGCGGGAATCGAGCCCGGCGACCCGACCGGCGATGGCGCGGCGAGAATACCGCGCGCGCCACTTTGTCAGGACCGCTCGCGCGCGTGCCGGGGTGAGGTGCGCGGACAACTGGGGGACCTCCGTTCTGGCAGATGCAGGAACCGCCGGGGCGCAAGCCAAAGCCACAAACAGGGCGACCGGCAGGAGGAAACGGTATCGCATTAGAGGACGGGAATTATCGGTGTGGGTCCGGAAACTGTCCAGCCACCGCCGGTGATTTTCCGGACTTTTTACCGTCAATCATTTCGGTAAACACAACGAGGCGTTTGCCGTAGGTTTTACCGTTCCATTGACCGGTGCAGGTGATCAAATTCAGGGAAAACCGGTCTGATCTGCCGAAGATCTGTTCCATCGGCGCATCGTCATACGGGTACGACGCGGTGCTCACGACGCGAAACGTCAGGATACCTCCAGATCCGTTCTCCACTTCCAGCGTGTCGCCTTCGCGCAACTTTTTCAGATTCCCGAAAACCGCCGGGCTTTCGGTGGCAGTATCCAGATGTCCTGCGAGTACCGCATTGCCGCGCTCTCCGGGCCGCGCACTGAGCGCATACCATCCGACATCCCATGCAGAGGAGGGAATTGCCATCGCCTTTTCCGCCGTCAGGCCCACCGGCACCACGGGTGCATCCACTCCGATGGCGGGGATCCGGAGGCGGACGGGAATGGTTTCGGGTTGGGGTTGGGG
>CAYGGB010000127.1:0-3520 GCA_964349295.1 uncultured Candidatus Peribacteria bacterium
GTCGTCGGCACATAGGCCTCGGGCTGGTAGTAATCGTAGTAGGAGACGAAATACGAGACGGCATTATCAGGGAAAAATCCCTGGAACTCGCTGCACAGCTGCGCCGCAAGCGTCTTGTTATGCGCAAGAATGAGCGTCGGGCGCTGCACCTGCGTGATGATATTGGCCATCGAAAAGGTTTTGCCTGTGCCCGTGGCACCCAGCAGGGTCTGATGTTTCTCGCCCTTGTTGAGACACTGCACCAGATGGCTGATGGCCGCCGGCTGATCGCCCTTCGGTTCAAACGGCGCTACCAAGTGAAAATCCTTCTGCTTGAGCGGACGACGGCCTTTGCCGGAGGTGTTCGGGGAAAGATTCATGCGTGACGGGAAATTGTACCTGAACCGGGCTTGTGGTTCAATGGCCCCGGCATGGGAAACCCCCCGAATTCCGACGGTTACGCACGGGCCATCGAGCTGACCGAAGAGGCCATGCGCGTTGCAGATGAGACCCACTACGAAGAAGGGGAGGCATTATTGAAGGAGGCAATGGAACTCGTTCCTGACGAAGAACTTTTTGCGAACAATTACACGGAATTCTGTCTGCAGATTGCCCAGAACAACACACTGGATGAGAATTATGAAGAGGCAGTCACGTATTTTCTGAAGGCGCTCGATGGCAGGCCGGACGACGCGGAGACACTGATGGATCTGGGCGCAGCGTACGCACGCAACAACGATCCGGTAGAGGCTGTTGGCGCATGGCAGAAGGCGCTCGTACTGCTGAATCCGAAGAAGGGGAGAGATAAAGAGAACATCCAGAATATTCTGGAGAATGTTCGGATATTGCAGAAGGCGATGGGGGGAGATTGAATTATTGTGTACCAGCGCGGCCTTTCTGGCCGCAACTATCACATCTGTGCCGCAGAACCTTAGATTCTGCGACGAAACTGTAATTCTGCGCCGATAAACGGCGCGCTGGATGCAAAAATGCAAATACGTTCCACACCCCTGTGGAACCGATTTTTTCGCTTATTTGAGAGCAAAAATCGGCTTATCAAAAAAGAAATTTTTTCCTGATACAGATTTTCCCTGCACATCCTTTCAAAATACACATCTATGTCACAACCTCATCCCATCCAAAACGGCAGGACCATGCTGATCACGACATGCACAAACAGCAGAGATCCTGTGTTTGCAAATGACGCATGTGCGAGAATTGCCATAGAAACCCTTTACAGCATTCAGCACTACTACCCATTTTTTCTCTACGGATTTGTCATCATGCCGGATCACTGCCATTTCCTGTTACGCGTACCCGAAGGCGGATCCATTTCCAAAATCATGAACGTCTACAAACGGGCAGTGACGTTCAACCTCGGTATGAAATATGTCTGGCAGAAAAGATTTCATATGCGTCTCGTCAACAATGTGCCTGAAGCACTACGATACGTTCATGCTAACCCCGTGAAGAAAGGGCTATGTAAGATTGCCGAAGAATACCGATGGTCATCGGCCTGCGGACGTTGGGATGTGATGGAATTAGCATTAATGTAAATGCGTTCAATGCCAATGCGGCCAGAAAGGCCGCGCTGGGTTTATAGCAACCCTATTACCTGCGCCCAGAAAGGGCGCGCTGGTGATCCATGATTTTTCGCGTTACCATAGCCGTATGATCGATTTAAACGACCTCCGCACCCGCCCCGACGCCTACGCCGATGCCGCGAAAAAGAAGCGTATCAATGTGGATGTGAAAGCGTTTCTGAAACTGGATGAGGAACGGAAAGAGGTTCTGAAAGACGTCGAGGATATGCGCGGGAAGAAGAACGCCGTGAGCAAAGAGGTGCCGAAGATGAAGGGCACAGAGAAAGAGACAGCAATCAAAGACATGAAGACGTTGTCCGACGAGCTCAAAAAGAAAGAGGAGAAACTGGCAACACTGGAAATCGAATGGAACCGCATCCAGCTGCTGCTCCCTGGCATTCCACTCGCGAGCGTTCCTGTGGGGAAAGATGACACGGAAAACGTGGAGGTCCGCAAACATGGAAAACTCCCGACGTTCGATTTTGAACCGCTCGATCATGTGACGCTCGGTGAAAAGCTCGACATCATCGATATCCCCCGCGGCGTGAAGATCGCGGGATCGCGGATGTACTTTCTCAAGGGCGACGGCGCCCGTCTGGAGTACGCGATCCTGATGTTCACGCTCGATCATCTGGAGAAGAAGGGCTACACAGCGTTTATCCCCCCATTGCTCGTCCAGTACCCCGCAATGATGGGAACGAGTTATTTCCCCGGCGGCGAGGAGCAGGCATACGCGGTCGGTGTGCAGAAAGAGAAAGACGGACCAGTGGAAGGCGATGGCGCGTATCTGATCGGGACATCGGAAGTCTCGGTGACGAGTTATCACAAAGATGAAGTGCTGAAGCGCGAGGAATTGCCAAAGCGTTACTGCGGGATAAGTCCATGCTTCCGTCGCGAGGCCGGAACGTACGGAAAAGATACGAAAGGCCTCTACCGCATCCACCAGTTTCAGAAAGTCGAACAGGTGATCCTCTGTGAAAATGATCCCGAGGTGAGCGCAAAGATGCACAAAGAAATCCTCACGAACGCCGAGGAAATCCTGCAGGCGCTCAAACTCCCGTACCGTGTGGTCGACGTCTGCACCGGCGATATGGGTAGGGGACAGGTCTACAAGAACGATATCGAAACGTGGATGCCGTCACGCAAAGGCTACGGCGAAACGCACAGCTGCTCGACCTTTTACGACTTCCAGTCCCGCCGGCTGAACATCAAGTACGAAGCGGCTGAGGGAAAGAAGCAGTTCGTCCACACACTGAACAACACCTGCATCGCGAGCCCGAGAATTCTGATCCCCATCCTCGAAATCTATCAGCAGAAAGACGGCAGTGTGGTGATTCCGGAGGTGCTGCGGCCGTATATGGGCGGAAAAGAACGCATCACGGCACAATAGGAAAAGATGTTAGAATCCTGCTCTGATGCGCATCCTCTTCACCAGATTCCCTCTTGAATCCACGCTCGGCGGCGCCGAAATACAGACGCTGTCGCTTATCAAAGGGTTGAGTGAGCGGGGTCATGATGTGAGTTTTTTGGGGAATTGTCCTGTTCTTACGAAGGCAGTTGCGGATTACGGATTGCGGATTACGAAGTTAGATATTGGAATTCCTCCGGTCACAAAATGGGCAGCTGGAAGCTTCATTTGGAGAAAGCGAAAAATGCAGCAACTGCTCACTCACGCTCTCGAAATCCGAAATCCGAAATCCGAAATCATCGTCATGTTGAGCCTCAGTGAAAAATTACTACTGACCGAGGCCGCAGTCGCGAAAGGCATCAGGGTTTTCTGGATCGAGCATGACCGGGTGGGACCGTGGCTTAAAAGGAATCCGTGGTTGCGGACGCTCCGCAAACTCAGCGGCAGCGTGACGACTATCTGCGTGTCAGAACTCAGCAGGAAAATCTACGTTGATCTGGGATGGGATGCGAAGAAGGTGGTGGTGATTCCGAATGGGATTGATTTGGGG
>CAYGGB010000128.1:0-3515 GCA_964349295.1 uncultured Candidatus Peribacteria bacterium
TTGGTGGAAACGAGAATATTCTCAGGCGGCTGAATGTGCGACTGCAGAGAGACTTTGGATTTATGTGTCGGACATGAATGCCCCATTCGGCCGGAACTCCGGCAGCGCTTCGCCATGCGGTCCGTGCGTGGGATTCTTCAGATATTTGGCCATGCGGACGATAACGGCATCGGACACGGCGTGCTCCAGCCGGTGGGCTTCGGCATGCACATCGGTCTTCTTCATCTTCAGCACCTCGCAGAGAAACAGTTCGATCACCCGGTGCTTGTAGGTCAGATTTTCGGCGAGCGTGCGGCCGGTGGCGGTAAGACGCACCGGGCCGTAGCGTTTGCGCGTCACCCACTTTTTCTTTTCCAGATTCTCCACCCGCTGCGTGACCGTCGGTTTGCGCAACCCGAGTTTTTCCGCGAGCTCTGAGATCGTCACGGTCCCGTCACCGTCCGTCGAGAGCAGATAAATGGCCCGGAGATAGTCTTCCTGCGTATGCGTGGTGGTGATCATAAAGAGATTGACTCTGCGCTGTATGCAGATAGAGTACTGGAAGTTAGTATACACTAACATTTCTCCATGCGAAAGAATACCCCCGTCATCATCGCGCTTTGCGCCCTTCTCGCGGCAGGAATTTTTACTTACGCCGGGTTTTATGCAGAAGCGGAGCACGCAGGGACGGACCATGGCGCCGGCACATCATCTCCTCCCGGGCACAATGACGCGGCAACACGGTCCGACCATGAGATGTACGAGATGGCCCAGAATGCCATCGGCGCGCAGGGGGAATTTGAAACCGATACATTCGATCCGACTGCCTACCTGACGACATGGAACTTCAACAATCTCCCGCCGGAGGAACGGAAGAAATTTTACAACGAAACGCCGCTCGGCGGAGGAAAGCTTCTGCGGGAGTACACGTTCATCGCGCAGGATGCAAAAGTTGAAATCATCCCGGGTGTCTACTACGACGGATGGACGTACAACGGCCAGATTCCCGGTCCCACCATCCGCGCGACGGAAGGCGACTCGATCAAAATCACGCTGATCAACCACGGCACCAAACCCCACACCGCGCACTTCCACGGCTTCCATTCGGCCGAAATGGACGGTTCGATGCCCGGGCAGCTGGTCCCGCCGGGCGGAAGTTTCGTCTACGAATTCACCGCCGAACCGTTCGGCATCCATCTCTATCATTGCCACGCGTATCCATCGTCGACGCACATCGCTAAAGGACTCTACGGCGCCTACATCGTCGATCCCAAAAACGACACGCGGCCCAAGGCCGACCGCGAGCTGGTCATGATGATGAACGCGTTCGACACCGACTTCGACGGGGAAAACGAGGTCTACTCGGTCAACACGCGTGCGTTCGCGTATGCGCGCAATCCCATTAAGGTGAAACAGGGCGAACTGGTGCGCGTCTATGTGATGAACATCACAGAGTTCGACCTCATCAATTCGTTCCATCTGCACGCCAACTTCTTTGACGAATATCCGACCGGCACCAGGCTCCAACCCGACAACTTCACCGACATCGCCACGTTCGGCCAGGCCGAGAGGTCCATTCTGGACATGCGGTTCCGCAAACCCGGCATGTACATGTTCCATGCCCACGTGAACGAGTTCTCCGAACTCGGCTGGATGGGAATGTTCCACGTCTCCGCCAATGAATGACCGGTCCAGAGCATGGGCATTGTTCGTCTTCCCGATGCTGCTGTTCGGGGGATTGCTTGCGCTGTTCATCCGGTTTGGCCCGCTGGGCGTGTTTCAGGCCGGCTTCCCGCCGATCGAGAATCTCTTTGTCACGCAGGTGCTTTTTGAACCCGAACACATCACGCTGAAGGTGTTCAATGACGGTCTGGAGGATGTGAAGGTGGCACAGGCGATCATCAATGACGTCTACTGGCAGTTTTCCATGGACCCCGGATCGAAGACGCTGCGGCCGCTCGGGCGCGGGGAACTGAAATTTTTCTACCCCTGGATCCAGAGCGAACCGATGACGTTTAAGCTGATCGCAAGTGACGGGGTTGTCTTCGAAAAAGAGGTGCCGGTCGCGTTCCTCACGCCGGTCATCGACCGGGATTATGTCCGGACCTTCGTGCTGCTGGGGATCTACGTCGGCGTGATTCCCGTGCTGCTCGGCCTGCTGTGGCTGCCGTATCTGCGGAGAATCAAAGAGACGTCGTATGCGTTCCTGCTCGCATTCACCGTGGGCCTGCTGGTGTTTCTGGGAATCGACGCGCTCACCGAAGCACTGGATCTGGCCGGCACCATTCCACAGACATTCAACGGCACCGGCCTGCTGGTCATCGGATGCATCGGATCGCTCTTCATACTCGGCAGCATCAGGCACCGCAGTGACACCGTCGCCCGCGAAGAACATGTGCGGTCCCTGCACTGGTCGTACCTGATCGCCCTGGGAATCGGACTGCATAATATGGGGGAGGGGCTCGCAATTGGCAGTTCGTATGCGATCGGCGAAATCGCGCTCGGCGGTTCGCTCGTCATCGGCTTCATGCTCCATAACCTGACCGAAGGCATCGCAATCATCGCACCACTGAGCAAATCGTTCAGCATCAAGCGGCTGTGGAGGCATGTGCTCGCAATGGGCCTGATCGCGGGCGTTCCGACGATTGCCGGGAGCCTGCTCGGCGGATTCGCATACTCCCCCACCGTCGCCATTCTCTTCCTGGCCATCGGCGTGGGCGCGATTTTCGACGTGGCGTTCGTCATTCTGCATCACCTGTGCCGGGGTACCTGGAAAAATCTCTACACGCCGGTTCATGTGCTGGGATTCTTCACCGGACTATGCGTGATGTACGCAACGGGATTTTTTGTGATGTAAATAAAAGATAAAAAATGAAAGGCTCCGGGGCTCCGGGTGTCTTAATATTCTGCCTATGCAAAAGCTGCAGGACGCGTACGACGGAAAGTAAGGTTCCGTCCTCTTCTTAATCTTTTCTTAATGGCATGGTCTTTACCATCCTTGTCGCTACCTCTAGGCTTTTGCCCGTATTTTCCCCTTTCTCTTTTATGAAGAAATCCCTGCTTCCCCTTCTCGCTCTTTCGCTCACGCTCGCAGCGTGCAGCACGTCATCGCTCACCGAAATGGAAAAGGCTCCCGTTCCCGAATCCACCACCACCTTCAGCGGAGAACTCCGCCCGATCCACAAAACGCAGAGCGTCATTTCGTTCGAGGGCAAAAGCAACATCGTCAATCATCAGGGCAAGTTTCCCCAGTACGAAGCCAGCGTGACGCTCGACAAAGACGAACCGTCGGATCTTGAGAAAGCAAAAATTGAGGCCGAAGTGGACATCGCCACGGTTGAAGTCGATGCTGCGGGGCTTCAGGGCCATCTCCAGAAGGATGACTTCTTTGCAGCCGCCACCTATCCCAAGGCCACATTCGTCTCGACCGGCATCGTGCACAAAGACGGCAACATGTACGCGATCACCGGCGACCTGACCATCAAAGGCACGACGAAGTCCGTCACTTTTGACGCCGAGATCACCGACGATTACCT
>CAYGGB010000129.1:0-3514 GCA_964349295.1 uncultured Candidatus Peribacteria bacterium
CGAGATCGGCCATGACACCAAGAATGCGGTAGATCAGGACCATGTAGATCATCAGCAGAATCGTGCCGATGAGCGCGGCCGTCAGTGACGTCTGCAGAGCCGCAGCCCCGAGCGTCGCCTCGACGGTATATTGCCCCACAAGATAGATGGGGGCCGGGATGGCGCCGGTGTTGAGATCCTGTGCCAGGCGCTGCGCTTCGGTAAAGTCGCCGCTGCCGGTGATCACCGCAATGCCGCCGACGATTTCCTGCTGGACGCGGGGCGCCGATACCATCTCGCCGCCGACGAAGATCGCGATCTGCTTGCCGATGTTCTTTTTGGTCAGCTCCTGGAACATCTTGCCACCTTCGGTATCGAAGACGATCTGGACCACGGGAATGTTTGTCACCGGATCGACCGTCACGTTTGCGGCACGGAAGTGCCGGCCGTCGAGAGGAGTGTCTTTCCATCCGGAGGGCTCGAGTGAAAACAGAAGCAACCGGACGGTCACGGCATTTTCGCGGGTTTTCACGTTGCCGCTCTGCAGCCGTGCGGCGATTTCCTGTGCCCGCTTTTGCGCACCCGAGCCGGAGACAGCGAGTTCGTCGTATGTCGCGATGTCGGGACTCTCGGTCACCGGAGCGTCGAGGCGGATGATGTGGTATCCGAACTGCGTTTCCACGGGTCCTGCGATTTCGCCCTGCTTCTTGAGACCGAAAGCAACCTGTTCGAATGCCGGAGCCATGATGCCGCGTCCGAACGAACCGAGGTTGCCCCCTTCCGCCCTGGAGGGGCCGTCGGATTCGGCTCTCGCAAGTGTGGTGAAATTTGCGCCGGCATCAAGATTTGCCTTGAGACTGGTCGCTTTGGCGAATGCCTCCTCTTTTGTCCTTTGTACTGTCGTTTCCGCTCCTGTCGCGCCCGCGTAGGAGATGAGGATATGACTTGCGGAAATCTGTTCCCCGCCGGGAATGAAGTTGTTCAGGAACAGGATTCTCGACACCGCATCCGTCTGCACTTCTGTCATGGTGCCCGGCTGGATGCTGCGGAGTCCTGCCGCGATGCGACCATCCATTTTGGTGTTGAGCGGGATTTTTTCATGATGGGATGTCGTGACGTCCGCTTCGGTCTTTGCAAGGAGCGCGAATGCCTTCGTCGCCTCTGTTACAGTCCTTCCGGTTTCCGTGGGACCCGACAGAACTTCGGCGAGGAACACGCCGGGAATTTCCTTTTCGGTGACTGAGCCATCCACCTCCTGCACCCCCTGTCGGATGCTTCCTTCAAGCAGGATCACTTTGCCGGGTGCCCGCGTCCAGAGGCTCTCAAGGCCCTTGGGGAGCTGATCGCGGAACAGTGACCGGCTTGGCTGATACGACATGCCAAGATTGGATCCGATGTCCTGGCCTTCCTTTACGAGTGTCGAGCCGCTTTCCGAAATGCGGCGGAGGGCGGCTGCGGCGCTAGCGCGAACGCCTTTGGTGAAGTCTTCGGTCACTTCGGTGAACGGTTCCTTGAATTCGAGCTGGATGGTTTTGCCCACCACCTTGATGCATTCCTGCACGTCGACCACGCCGGGACATTCCACAAGAAGATGCCGTTCGTTACCGACGTAGGACGGGGTGATGGTCGCTTCGCTCACGCCGAGCGAGTTGATACGGCGTTCCAAGACCATCCGGATCGCCTCCACGAGGTTACCCTGCTGAGTTTCGATGCTCTGCTTCTGAGAGCGTGCAATGTTCAGTTCATCGGCACTGGCACCTGCGCTCTCCAGCCGTGCGATTTCGGCGTTCACCTCATCCAGTTGCTTGCGGATCTCTTCCTCGGAAATGCGGAAATCGAGCTGTGTTCCTCCTGCCAGATCGAGTCCCAAATGGAGAGCTGGCCTGCTCAGGAATCCGGGCAGGGCAGTTTTCCATTGCTGCGGAAGGGCGATCACGAGAGCGAGAACGCCGACGGCGAGAGTTACGGCGGGCCAGAGGGTGGTACGTTTGGATGGCATGAGGTCCGGGAGAGGATAGCGCGGCAGGAATCTAAATGCCAGGATTCAAAAATTCAGGAAGTAAAGGGCAGAGACAGTATCCTATTACGGTTACGGCCCGTAAAAACGGCCGGCATGTCTCCTTCGCTCCGCTCAGGATGACATGCCTATGGAAGTGGCGTGAATATCACGTGCAGGCCCACGTTCACATCATCCGCGAAGGCTGCTGCGAGGTCGGTGCTTGGTATGCCGTCGATGGCGATCGACGTGAGATCTGCATCTTTGGCCTCGATGAGTTTTTTGCTCATGAGCTGTCCCCGGACGAAAATTCCGATCACGGCACCGCGGTTTTTCTTGAACATGTCTTTGAGGAGTACCTCGCCTTCTGTGGTGAACGTGATTCCCACAGCACCTTTCGCCTGGCCGTTGACGGTAAACGTTCCCGCCGTCACCCAGTCAAAATGTTCTGTGACGATTCCGATCTCTTTGAACTCGCCGTATTTTTCGCTGATGATATCGCCCTGCCCCTCTTCGACCTGTTTCATGACGCTCATGGAAAACGGCGCCATGAGGCCTTCGGTGAGCAGCTGTACCGCTTCTTTGTCGGAAACCCCGACGGTCAGGACAGTGTCGTTACCTACTTCTTTTATCTCCTGCTTCGTCACCGTCTTCTTTTTTGCGATCATTCTCCCCTCGACCACCCGCTGGATGGCGGCGGTGAGGTTGTCTTTGCGCACCGGATCCGTCGTATCCATTACGACAGAGAAGCGTGCGGTTTGTGAACCGCAGGCGGAGAGGAGCAAGGTGAGCGCGGTGGCGGTGAGGAGGCGTTTCATGCGGGGGGAGTATAGAGCGCGAAAGCGACAAAAGGAACAGATGGAACAGAAGGAGTGACAAACGGGGACGGAAGGGAAAAAGGGGGAAGAGGGGGCCTTCTGGATCTCTCATCTCCAACCCTAATCTTTAATCTCCAATCCCAATCTCCAGCCCCACTATTCCACGCGAAGGGTCGTTCCTGCTCTGAGCATTTGTTTCTGGAGGTCGATTCCTTTCAGAACGCAGCCGTCATCGATGACGCAATTTCTGAGGGTGCAGTTTTTCAGAACGACATTGTCGAAGATCATGCAGTCGCTCAGTTCGCATCCGTCGATTCTGCAATTCTTTCCGACGGTGACTGCGCCGTGGCAAGCCGTTCCGGTCATGACAGCAGTGGGATCAATCAGTGCCGCGCCACCGACGAGTTCTTTGTGGGCGTCGAGGTACGAATGGAACGAACCGATGTCCATCCAGGGTTCCGTGAAGGTGAAGCAGTCGACGGGAATATTTTTCTGCAGCAGTTCCTCAAAAATGCCTCCGAGGTTGTCGGGTTTCACTTTTGCGAATGCGAGGAGGATCGGGAGTGAGGAGCGGGGGAGGAGGACGCAGCCGGTGCTGACAAGAGTGCTTTTCGGATCTTTGGGTTTTTCTTCGAAGGCGGTGACGCTGTGCGTTGGGGTGGTGGCCCTCTCCCCCCGGCCCCCTCCCCCCGAGGGGGAGGGGGGGGAGGCACCATTAATA
>CAYGGB010000130.1:0-3450 GCA_964349295.1 uncultured Candidatus Peribacteria bacterium
ACGGGAACCAGCGGATGCGACGCGGTATTGGCATCCGGATTCTGCGGACGTGGCCGGATGAGGATCTCGGCATACCGGCCGGGATGGGCAGCTGCCGGGAACGGTCCGGCAACGGCGACATCGGATTCATAGCCGAGCTGGCGGAGCGCGGTCTGGATGTCGGTCTTGAGATGCAGGAACGGGCTCTCGAGAAGCTCGCGGTGTTCGGATGATTTCTGGAGATTCGCGACGAGCGCGCCGAGTTCCAGATGCTCGCCCTGGCCTTTAAGGAAGACACGGGACAGATGGAACGTCCTGAGGGCCGGCCCGGCATGAAGAAGATTGCGCTGCGCGTGTTCCAGAAGTCCGGGGAGCGTCGACGTCTGCAGCAGTTTGAGTTCCTCGCCGATCGGATTACGAACCTCAAACGCGTGCGCCGGATCCAGTCCGGATTTTTTGATCAGTGCTTCGCCGATCATCGAGATCGGCACAATCTCGACGTATCCGCTCTGCATCAGAGAATCACGGACGTGATGAACGCGCATGTCGCGGCGTGGAAGACCGGTCGACGCCGTCGGCATGGTCGTCGGAATATCGCTGTAGCCGTAGATGCGTCCGACCTCTTCAATCAGATCATGCTGTCCGCGGATATCACCGAGGCGATGTAAAGGAGGAGTGACGAGGAATTGAGAATTGAGAATTGAGAATTGAGAATTTTTCGGGCTTTTCCTTGCCGCAGTTTTGGCTTTTTGCTTGGTCACGATGAATTCCAGATCTTCGAGTATCTTCACGACTTTTTTCTCTGGAATTTCCACACCGAGGACAGAGTTCACACGATCCAAAGACAACGAGATTGCTTTCGGTTTGCCATCATCCCCGTACTCTTCCAGTTTCGAAGCAAGACGCGCGCCGGGGACCAGCTGGAGAAACAATTCGACAGCACGCAGCAGACCGAGATAGGCAGAAATGCGCGGAACACCCTTCTCATACACCGTCGATGCATCAGTCCGATGACCGGTCGCGATGATGGCCTTGCGGATGGATGCGGGATCGACAATCGCAGCATGCAGATACATTTTGCGCGTCGATTCTTTGGTCGAACTGCGCAGTCCTCCCATGATGCCGAGCAGATCGAAGATCCCCTCTTTGTCCCGCAGGACAATGGCACCCTCGGGCAGAACGCGCTCGACGGAATCAAGCGTCATGATCTTCTCGCCCTGCTTTGCCGTTCCCATATGAAAATCGCCGCGGATATCATCGGCATCAAAGCAGTGCAGCGGCATCCCTGTCTCCATCGCTACGTAATTGGTGATATCGACCGGAAGACTCACACACCGCCATCCCGTCGCCTCCAGCCGCTTGCGCATCCACGCCGGCGTTTCACCGATGCCGTCAACTTCAATCAGACATGAACTATACCGCGGCACCAGATCCTTCCGGTCCACAATGCACTTCATTGGCAACTGAACTTTTGGAAATTTCACTTTCCACTTTCCACTTTTCACTTTCCACTTCGCCAATCCCAACGCCACAAACTCCCTCGCGAATCCGATATGCGAAAACAGATCAGCGCGATGCGTGATCGCATGATTATCAATATGCAGCACTACATCGTCCTGACCCAGATACTCTTTGAGCGACTTGCCCACCGCATCGTCTGACGCAGAACCGAGATCAATCACCTCATGTTCGTCTTTTGCGGGAAACTTCCCCGCAAGATCCAGCTCCGCCGCCGCGCAGATCATGCCCTCGCTTTCGACGCCGCGGATCTTTGTCTTCTCCAGCGTCATCATTTCGCTGCCATGCCAACGGACACATGCGCCCACATGCGCGAACGCCACGCACATGCCGACAGAAAGATTGGAACCACCGCAGACAACCCTCTTCTCTCCTTTATCAGTCTTCACCGAACACATGCGGAGCCGGTCTGCATTGGGATGCTTCTCCAGTGTCAGAATCTTCGCAACACAACAATCATCCAGCAGCGCGCCCTGCACCTCGACCTCGTCGACTTCCGCAACGCCCGCCGTCACGCGCCGGCCGATCTCTTCGGGGTCGGTGATGGTGAGAGTCACAAAGTCCTGGAGCCAGTTGAGGGAGATCTTCATGGCGAGAGTATAGGGTTCGGGCTGGGGTTGGGGCTAGGGTTCGGTTTGGGGTTAGGAAAAATTGAAGTGCCAGCCCGTACCAAACCCGAAACCAAACCCTAACCCTAGCCCTATCCCAAGTATTGCCATCTCATCAATCGCGACCACCTACCACACAGTTTCCTTGAAGAAAAAGTGCTCTCTCCAGTAACGTTCCCCTCCGTCGTTCCCCTTTTTTCGTATGTTGTTCACTTCCAAGAAAAAACCCGTGCATGATGACGGATGCATGATCTGCCACCTCATCGTGGCGTTCGTCCTTTCGCTCGTGACGGTTGCGGCGCTCTTCGGCGTCGTCATGGCGCATATTGATCCCCGCCAGCAGGTTCTTATTTTCGGGACCAACGCCGGCTCGCTGTCGCTCCTGACGTTCGCGATTTCGCTGACGCTCTGGATGCAGGCAATGAAATACTGCATGAGCGGTTGTGAGGTCTGCGGGACGGTTGCAAAGAAGTAATTCGTATTACCGGAGAAAAGAGTCTCCTGCTTCCGGAGACTCTTTTCATATGTCATCGGCACCCGCCTCTCTCCCCTATTGAGTCAAAAGTTGTCCCCGGATCTCGCCCTCGGGATGCAGGGCTGTATGGACGTTCACGTAGATGCGGCGGTCGAGAAGCGCGTTGCGCTGCTCATCGGTGATATCGGTCCAGACGCCCACGGCACGGTCACCGGTAAAGGTGATCGGCTTCACCACAGGTCCAGGAATTCCGGTGGCCCCCAGGTGGAAATGCGCTCCGGTAATGGAGCCGCTCAGGTTTTTGACCGTGATGTCATAGTGAAGACCGTCCGCGGCAAGCAGGAATGTTCCGGACCCGCTGGCAGTCGAGATGGTCGCGGGAATTTCCTGCAGTCCGGTGAGCATGGCGCTGAAGTTCACTGCTGCACCGGAGAGCGTGAAGGCCTTCATGTCGGTAAACATCGTGCCATTGGATGTGAGCTGATCGCGCGCGCGCACCGTGTAGACGCGCTGCGTCTGGATGGTGTCGGCCGAGGACAATTCCACAGTCCTGCGGTCGTCGAGAAGATTTGCGGTGCGCAGGGTCAGGGTGCTGCTGCCGTCCGTCACAATGTAGCCGTTGACCTGCTGCGCGCGCTGGACGTCGAGATCGGTATCAAAGACCAGGCGGATGAGCGAGGACGAGACGCCGGTCGCGGTGAGAAGATGACCGGTCGACAGGACCGGAACGGTGAAGGTGGCGCTGTCGGAGAACGTGACACCGGCGTTTGTCTGCATGTTGTTGGCATTGATGCGATAGGAGGCGTTTGCCGCAAGTGCGGTGGCGAACTGGAGATCAACAGTGCGGCTGTCGATGAACGTGGCCGAACT
>CAYGGB010000131.1:0-3445 GCA_964349295.1 uncultured Candidatus Peribacteria bacterium
GACGGGATGTGGGTGGTGCGGGCAATTGACATCAATGCCACAGCAATTCCGAGAACGCATGTGATTATCCCCAGCGCATGTCTTCGACGTGCAAGGATTCCAAGGATTCCGAAGAGTCCAAGGACCAGAAAGAGTGGGAGAGGGTACGCAGGCAGTTGCCACCACTGGAGACAGAAGATTGCGATGAGGAAACTTCCGAGAAAGCAGTACGACAGAAGTGAGGGGCGCATAGCAAATCAGCATCCTGCCGGTCAGGAATCATGAATAGACCGTCATTGAAAGATTGTTTGTTGTAGTGGAGCCTTTTGCCCTTGCAGAAGACAAAATCGGACGTTCCATAGGGGTGTGGAACGTCAGGCGGTTGTCGTCGCGAGCACTATCCATTCTTGTACCTTCAGCGTCTCCGGCCTCCTTGTCGGATCTATTCCGCATTTTGCAAGCAGCTCCATCCCATTCTCGATCTGACCGAGAGTATTCCGGAGCATTTTTCGTTTCCCGGCGAAGGCGAGCTTCAGCAGTTTCAGTATTTTCTCGATTGTTTCGGGATCAGCCAGGGGTTTCTCATGCGTCACGATGTGCAGGACGGCAGAATCGACTGCAGGCGGAGGGACGAAGCAGGCCGGAGGGACTTTGCAGATCAGCGATGGTGTGCCGAACAGCCGGACCATGATTGTCAGGAAGCCCGCGTGCTCCTCATCACAGATTTTCATGGCGACTTCACGCTGGATCAGCAGCGTCATCGTTGTGGGATGAACGGCGGATTCCAGATAAGCGTGGCGGAGCAGGGGAGAGGTGATGTGGTAGGGGATGTTGGCGACGACTTTGAATTTCTCAGAAGGGAATGGGGTGTGGAGGGCGTTGGCGTGGATAACCGTTAATTCGTTTATTGGTTTATTCGATGACATGTTGTGGATGTAATTTTTGAGCAGGTAGATGAAACGTTCATCAAGTTCGATTGCGGTGACTTTTCCTGCACGTTGAACGAGCTCATTAGTCAGGACGCCGATGCCGGGGCCGATTTCGACGATGTGGTCGTCCGGCTGGATATCGGCGGTCGTGACGATGGTTTCCAGGACGTCTTCGTCGACCAAAAAGTGTTGCCCCAGATCCGTGTTGAGACGGATGTTGTGGAGACGAAGGAAGGAGAGGACGCGGTCGCGGAGAGGATCCATG
The DNA here is from genome assembly GCA_964349295.1 of uncultured Candidatus Peribacteria bacterium. Lineage (GTDB taxonomy): Bacteria > Patescibacteriota > Gracilibacteria > Peribacterales > Peribacteraceae > JABFSS01. The sequence goes on from CAYGGB010000131.1 coordinate 1,174, forward strand.
TCGCAATCATACGCGAATTCGTTCCCCGCGTAGGGGCACGGCATGCCGTGCCCCTACGCGGCGTGTATGTGTGCAATTTTCTCCGCCAATTCCCCGATCTTCACGAGCGGTATCCCCGCAACATTGATCCGCCCGTCCCGTGTCAGGAACACATTCATCTCGTTCGCAAGACGATCGACCTGGACCGGTGAGAGCGGCAGCATTGCAAACATGCCGAAACCGTTCAGCGATGCGTGGAATTCTGCGGGCAGGGCATCCTTCAGCATCGTGCGTTTCCGTTCCATCATGCTCCGGGCTCCGACAACGTCCTTCAGCCACTGTTCCCGGTGATCCGACTGCACACGGGCGACGATTGATTGACCGAATGTTGCTGCGGCGGAATGGATCTTGCGAGTGATGACCATGTAGTGACCTTCGATTTTTGTCCTGGTCCCCGCATCCGGAGCGACTGCCGCGGCGAGACCCACCCGCTCGCTGTAGATGCTGTGATTTTTGGAGGCCGACCAGCAGACGAGTGTTGTGACACCGAGTTCAGCGGCGTGTCGCACCGGCCAGGCATCCTCTTCCGGCGTTCCGCCGAATCCCTGATATGCGAAATCCAGAAGCGCGATCGCGCCGTTCTCGCGCAGCACCGGTAACAGTTTTTCCCACTGTGCGCGCTTCAGGTCCAGTCCGGTCGGGTTGTGGCATCCGACGTGGAGGATAACGACTGCAGGCGTCACCGATCGTTTCACTGCGTCGACAATGCCGTCGATTGCCACTGTACCGTCAGTCAGATACGGACACTCGACTATTGGGAGTCCGGCTTCGGTGCAGAGCTGTCTGTGATTCGCCCACGTCGGAGAGGGGAGAATCGCTGTCAGATTTTCCCGCAGGAGTTTTGCCAGCCGCAGATTGATCGCCACCGCACCGGTTCCTCCCGTCGTCGCGATACTCGCGACAGTCCCGTCATCACGCTCCCCGAAGATCAGCCGGTGAACGGCCGTCCGGAATTCCGGGAGACCGGTGAGGGGAGGATACGAATACGATCGTGTCGTGATTGTCTTCCCGATATCTGTCAGTGCCGACTGTACCGAGGGGAACATCATCGGCTGTTCGTCTTCGTCCATATAGATTCCGATGGTCCCATCGATCGCATCCGGGCCGGCGGCTCGCGCCTGCTGTCCGATTGAGAAGATTGCGTCGGGAGTTGGTTGGGGGAGTGTTGTGAAGAGGGATGGGTCCATGAGGTGATTATAGGACAGAAAAGAGTCCAAAGATTCCAACGAGTCCAAGGACGAGAAGGACTGTAAGAATCGCAAACTTTCCTTGTTTCTTTACTCCCTCGCCAACTGGTCCTTGGAAACGTCGGACTCTTCGGAATCCTTGCCCCTGGGAAGCCCTTGACTCTTTCTACCATCCCAGTACAATCGCCACGCTCATGTCCAATCGGACCTCTCTCTACGGCACCTTTACCTGGTTCTTCGCGTTTAGCGCGGGGACGGTAACGTGTGCATGAGCTGAAAAACTCATCCAGAGACACGTCATCCTCCCCCAGCAGCCGGAGGTTTTTTTGTATCTCACTTTTCCATCCCCCTATGAATCGCATCCCTACCACATTGCTTCCGCACGAAGCTGATCTGATTGCGCAGTATGTCGAGCATTGTGATCAGCCCCTGGGAACCACTGCATGTTCGCGTTCAGCAATCGAAAATCTGCTCGCTGGCGGTGATGAAGGTCGTCGCTGGATTCTGGCGACGATGAAGAATCGTATCGATGCTGCGCGCAACGGACATCGTGACAGTCATCGTACTGCGATTGCAGAACTTCTGAATTCCTCCGATTCCTGATTTTCTATGCGTAACAGTGTGTACGATCCGGCTGATCTTGCTCCAGGCACGACACTGGTCGTGCTTGGCGGCCCAAATTCCTACTCCGGAAAAACGGCGGCAGGGATCAAAAAACTGTGTGATGACATGCGTATTGAATATGTGGATACCATGCAAAAAATCCATCGGGCTATCCAGGCCGGAGGATATGGTCTGTTGCCTTTGATCAATTTTTCTTCAGCTCCCGTCGGCCGGAACATCAACGCGCTGCGCCGGATCAGGAATCTTCAGGTGGTTGCTGACGCGACACAGGAGGTCCAATTTTCCGCGATCGGCACGCAGGACTGCGATCCCGACAATGTCCGTGTCGTGCAGTCCCATAATCAGGGATTGCAGCAGTGCGAGGATTACATCGCTGAATTTCCTGAAGAACTGGAGGAGCGGGAGATGAAATCCACCTCCAA
>CAYGGB010000132.1:0-3437 GCA_964349295.1 uncultured Candidatus Peribacteria bacterium
CATCAGGACAGTATAGCAGATTTATGGCTTCGTGTTGAGGGGATTTTTGCTTCCTGGCCCAAGATCTTTACATAAGGTTTTGACACCTTTATTGTCTGATCAATGCTTGAAGGCAATTCAAATTTTGGCGAGGAAGAACTCATGATGTCGATGATTGTAAAACTCAATCTGCCGGGCGATGATCCTCATGACGACGATCCGGATTTTGCAAGGAATCAAAGGGAAGTAATGGGGATTTTGTCTCATGTGAAATCACAGTTCACAGCCATCAGAAACAGCCAGGCATGATACCCTGACCCCCCGATTGAACATGATGTTTGTTATCCGTTTTTTTGCTACAGTCAAAATATGACGAATTCAAGCGGCACTCCTGATGGGCCACGAGATGAAGAAATAGATCTGACGGCAAAGATAATAGGAAAAGATACTTTTGGTTGGGATTTGCCCGAGAACATGAATCGGATCCTGAAGGAAAGTCTTGGCGGACCAAAAAAAATCGATGCCGGTGAACGTTTTCAGAAAATTGATGAATTCATGAAAAAAATGGATGACACGGCAAAAGGTCACGAATGACAGACCAGCGGGCGCAAGCCCGCACCGCATTTTTCCACTTTCCACTTTTCTCTTTCCACTTCGCCGCAATGCCCGCCCCCACTCTCGATTCCCTCGTCTCCCTCTGCAAACGCCGCGGATTCATTTTTCCCGGGTCCGAGATTTACGGAGGACTGAGCAACAGTTGGGACTATGGTCCGCTCGGCACCGAAATGAAGAACGCGATCCGCGACTGGTGGTGGGAACGGTTCGTGCAGAAGCGCCAGGACATGGTGGGTCTCGACGCCGCAATCATGATGAACCCGAAAGTCTGGGAAGCGAGCGGACACGTGGCGAACTTCAACGACGCGATGGTCGACTGCAAAAAGTGCAAGGCCCGGCATCGTGCCGATCATCTGATCGAAAACGCGTATCCCGACATCAAAGTGGAGGGAAAATCCGCCGCTGAACTCACAACGGTCATCAAAGAGAAGCAGATTGCCTGCCCCAATTGCGGCGACAAAACGCAGATGACGGACGCGCGCAAATTCAATCTTCTGTTCCAGACGCGCATGGGATCGGTCGAAGGTGAGCAAAGCCCGCCCATTTACCTGCGGGGCGAAATCGCGCAGGCGATGTTCGTCAACTTCAAAAGTGTGCTCGGCACCACCCGCAAGCGCCTGCCCTTTGGCATCGCATCCGTCGGCAAGGCGTTCAGGAACGAAATCACGCCGGGGAACTTCACCTTTCGGACTCTGGAGTTCGACTTGATGGAATTCGAATACTTCATCCGGCAGGAGGACTGGGAGAAAACGTTTGGCTACTGGCTTGATGAACAGAAAAAATGGGTCGCCGAGATGGGCTTCTCCCCCGAGCGGATCCGGACCCGCGAGCATTCACAGGATGAACTCGCCCACTATTCAAAGAAGAGTACTGACATCGAATATTTGACGCCCTTCGGCTGGAAAGAAATGTTCGGACTTGCGTACCGCACCGACTTCGATCTCCGGAATCACATGGAGAAATCCGGCGAAGATCTGCAGTACACCGACCCCGATGACGCCACGAAGAAATTCATCCCACACGTGATCGAACCGACGTTCGGTCTCTCGCGCCTGATGCTGATGACGCTGCTCGAAGCCTACGAGGAACAGCAGCTCGAGAATGACACGCGCACTGTTCTGCATCTGCACCCGCGCGTCGCCCCGGTCCAAGTCGCCATTCTTCCATTGAGCAAGAAGGATAACCTGATCGCGAAGGCACAAGAACTGTACAACAAAATTATTCACGAAACGAATCTCCGCGTCGATTTCGACGTCACGGGATCCATCGGCAAACGGTACCGGCGGCAGGACGAAATCGGCACGCCCAAATGCATCACGGTCGACTTCGGTACGATCGGGGAAGATGCGGCGCAGGGGGAGACCGATACAGTAACGATCAGAGATCGGGATACGTTGAAGCAGGAACGGATGCCGATTGGCCAGGTCATTGAAACGCTCAACCGCCGATAGTGCCAAAAATGAATCATGGATCGATCAACTTATCATGGGGACCGGTGTCAGCCTTCGGTTTCTGGAGAGCGTCGATAGCCTTCTTTATGTCCGGCGGAATCTGTTCTGTCTTCTGTCCATCATGGGCAGGCAGGTTTTTCGGGAGCCCGGGATCTTTCGGCTTCACCGCGGCCGGAGGCGCATCATTATCATGGAAGAACATGGTGATAATCTGACAACTCGAGCAGAGATTCAGAATGGCTGCCGTAGTTACCAGTAACATGTTGCGTAAATTTTTGCGTGCTTCCTCTTTTCGTAATTCCTCATTTTCTTTGGCAAGAATTTCATTGCGCCGGTGTGAAAGAAAAAGTTCCACTTCTGGCGGTATAATCACCAAGTGAGCTGGAAGCCGGATAAATTCGGGGTTTCCTGTTTTTTTATTTTTATGAAAGATCAGCCTCTCTTTTGTATCAAATGTTTCTGAAAGAAAATCCACTCCAACATGAGCCAACTTCGTGACCTGCAAACCATCAACAACCTTGATCGGCTCCTGACTTAACAATCTGGCAGACGCATGCACCGGCCCCAGCCACCTATGCCCGGGATGATGTTCGCAATACAGTTCGAACAGCTGAATGTACTCAGGCTTCGGGCTGTCGGCTTCAAGATTCGCCATAGACGGCATAATTACTATAATTTTTACGGAAGTCAAATACTTGCAACCGGAGCCAGGCTGCAATCATGCAAATTTTCAATAATCCAAAAAACCCTTGGCGTGAACCAAGGGCTTTTCTCAACAGCGGGGTGCATCAGGAGCCTACTATTCCTTGATCTGCAATTTCTCCAGCGCGGTTGCGAGGACACGATTTCGTGCTTCCAGGAACAGATGGAGGAAATGGAGAATCTCCTCAAGTTTTCTTGCGAACATCAAACACGATTGCAGAGTGGGCAATCCCCCGATGGGGGTCAAGCGGCACTGTTGTGGCTTGTAAGCCACCTCAAAAATCGTGTCACGGCTTTCATCGTTGAGCTGATAGCTGAACGGCGCCCATTCTCCGCTTTCATCCTGCGAAAACCTGGCAGTGAAGTCCCCAAGGGGGACATTCTCGCGGACACCAGCGTCGACCAACTTCGTCAGGAGCCATTGCCCCACGAGTTTAGCTTTAGCACGGATATCGGAATCCGCCTTGCCGGCACCTTTTGACAACGCTTCAATGCTGGCCACAATTTTTTCTGCGTTCATAGAATCTCCCAAATGTGATGGAAACAGTTTCGGCGGCATACATTCAGCAAATGCATGATGCCGAAACCGGATCCAATCTAAACCCCTGTGCTATCAAGAAACATGTTAGACAAAGTCTAACGTGCATATTTTATAATAATATTATCTTTTAGCAAGTACGACTTGCGTAC
>CAYGGB010000133.1:0-3359 GCA_964349295.1 uncultured Candidatus Peribacteria bacterium
CCACGGAAGGCGTTCAGGAATTTTGCGAGATCAAACCCCAGATAATTATCCCCCGTGAGAATCAACAGATCATCATCAATCTGCTCCGCCTCTATCCACTGCGCGATGGAACCGAGAGCGCCGAGTTTGTGATCATCCTTATTGGTGCCCTCAATGACGAGTTCCATTCCTTTCCGGTCGAGGTCATCCATCCACTTCTTGAAGCCATCCGCGAATGCGGAGTTGGTGCTCACCGTAATAGGAATGTCTTTTGGGATCTTCTCTACGAGATGACTGATGATCGGTTTGCCCGCGATCGGCAGGAGCGGTTTGGCGCGCTTCTCGGTCAATGGCCAGAGACGAGTGGCGAATCCGCCGGCGAGGATGAAGGCTCTCATTTCATGCATTGTACCGCCTTTTTCATTTTAGGTTGAGTTTTGGACCTTTCGATTTTGCCGATGAACGCAGCGTAAAAAGGCAATGATCAAAACTTAACCTACATTCAAAAAAGCCCCACCGGAGTGGCGGGGCTTCTTTTCAGTTGGAATACTGAGTGGTCTAGGTCAATGCAGTGCAATACTTTTGGGCAATGAGCATTTGCTGAACGGCCTTTCCGGGAGTGGAGCCGGGAACGAAAAATTCGTTCCCATTGAAGAACAGATTCTTCTCGCCAATCTGGCGACGCATTCCCTTCAAGAGACGATCCATGCGGCCGTAGGCGCGCTTGGCGTTCTTGATGAGTCGTTCCAGTTCTTGGGTGACGGGGAAGTCACCCTTTCCCTTTTGAGGGAGGACCCGGACCTGCAGGATGGCGTTCGCGATTTTGTCTGCGGTCTCATTGATCAGAATGAGATTTTCCCACGATTCATCACCGTTGTAACCCGTGGTGTACTGGTGATGACACTCAATGCATTCGTAAAAGTCGTTGCCGTTGAGTCCGAGTGGTTGACGGCACTTTGGGCAATCGATGCCCGTTCGCCTGTCTTCCAGCTGCCACTGATACAGCGACAGCATCTTCGCAGGACAGCTCCAGTTGCAGGCGTGCCGGGTGGCACCCGACGAAGTGGTTGCCAACGTGGTCGCGCAAATGGGACAACGCCCTTCCATAGTGATCAGGATCACCTGGCGACTCGAGACCTCCACGCGGGCGGACGTGTTCATGCTCATGAACATGGCAAATTCCTCAAAACAGCTCATCACTCTCTACAAAGACACACTCTTTGTTCCAGTGATGAAAAGGATCGTGAGTCAGGCGAAAGCTTGGCTCATCTACAACCATAATACATTTACTTAAAACTGTCAATATTACCGGAAGAACCACTGCCACCACCTTCCCGCCGGACTCACCACCGTCACTGCCTTTCCCTCCAGGCTCTCCGTCCGTTCATCTTTCTCCACGATCCCCAGAACAGAGGGCAGCAGCATGTACGTGATGCCCCGGGCGCGGCAGGCACTGAGGAGATTGATCGACTGTTCGAGGTCGCTGCACTGGATGACGTGGGTGATTTGATGGGATTGCAGAACATCTTCAAGTTTGTTCAGTTTTCCGACGACCGGCACTCCTTCTATAGCGTTATCTTTTGCTCCCGCTGCATCGAGGATTGCGACAGGCGCGAAGACGCTGCGGCGCTTCTGCAGCAAGCTGATCAGGTGCCGTGATTCCCGGGTCACTCCAACGATCAATGTCGGGAAGCACGGAGATCCGGTCCGCAGGGCAATGCGCATCACGAGTCCGAAGACCATATGCCATCCCCACGTTGCGACCGCGCTCAAAAAGAATGCTGTGAGCAGAAGTTCGCGGCTGAAGATTTGCTGATAAAGAAAGAAATATGAGGTGGTCACCAGTGCCGCACCCATAACTGCTGCCCATCCTATATAGACGGCGTTGCGTGGCGTTCGCTGCCTTCGTGTAAGGCTGAATGTCCGTGTTGTCACCAGTCCTGCGAGCCAGGGGATTCCACTGAATGCAACAGCGGTCATGAATGGCTTAAAGGGGAGATCACTCGAGAAAATCCATCCAACCCGCTGGAAATACGCAAAAGCGTAGACGCCCAAAAAAAGAAAATAGTCGGTGAGGAGCCAGAGAATAAGGAGGAACGGGCGGCGCATAGAGAGACTAGGGACTAGGGATTAGGGACCGGGGGGGTACGTTCCATGGGGTGGTGGAACTGAATTTTCCTCTTCATGAAGAGGAAAAGTCGGGTAGGTACGATTTAAATCATTGTAGACATCTTTTTCTCTTTTTGAAAGAGGGGAAGAGTATGAGCATGCAATCATTTACTGACTTGAAAGTCTGGCAGCGCGGAACTGAACTTGTTTGTGAGGCAGAAAAGCTCGTTGAGAAATTTCCTCCAACGGAACTCTATGTTCTGTCCAAACAGTTACGCGCATCAACCCGAAGTATCACTGCAAATATTGCGGAAGGATTTGGGAAATTCACTTTTCCTGATAAGGCAGGTAAATATGTGATTGCCCGCGGAGAATGCACAGAATCTGAAAGCCATATTCTAACGGCAATCGCGCTCAAGTATGTGACAGTTCAGGAATCCCAACTCGCATTGGATCTTACTCATGAAATCGGTCGAATGCTCTCCGGCCTTATTTCTTCATTCAGAAAAAAATCCTCCCGCTTTCGTCAAGTCCCTAGCCCTAGTCCCTAGTCACTTTCCCGTCCACTCAAACCCCATCTTCGTCGCATCCCACACAATCGCCCCGTCCCATTTCGGACCCGCTGCAATGTTCGTTTTCTTCGGCATATATTTCTGAAGCCATGCGAGTTTTTCACCAAGAACAGGATTCTTCGACGCACGTTCCCTGAATGCAGTTTCCTGCGTCATGTAGTACGCGACGCTTTCTGCGAGATCTTCAAAGTTATCGCCCTCGTATGCGTAGCCGGTGACGAAATCGCTCTTGGCGGCATCCGGTCTCCGCAATTTTTCACTCAGCCAGGAGATCCGGTAGAAGGCTACACTTGGGTCATCGTTGTAGACCGCCGCATCACCGTCGCGGAACTCACTCACGCCGCTGGCGGGCGTTCCTGTGAGACAGGTGATGTCGCGATAATGACCAAGACCCTCGTGCATCATCAGCCCGATAAATTCCTGGTCGGGAACCGTTCCCGAAATGAGGATGACGCCTTTGCCGGCGAGGCCACGGTGCTGGGGATGATTGTAGAGAACGGCGAACGTGCGGAGCTGTTCGAGACATGCTGGCTCCAGAAGTCCGAGGACGGCGGCAGCGAGAGAGCGTTTTTTGGCATCGACTCCCGACCGGTCGAGGATCCGTTCAAGCGTCGACTGCTGCGGGACAAGATCGATCACAACCGGCGGTTTCACTTCTCTCGCTGGCGCGTCAGCAATCACGGGAATAGCAACCGGCTG
>CAYGGB010000134.1:0-3359 GCA_964349295.1 uncultured Candidatus Peribacteria bacterium
GTAATGTTTTGCTTGAGGCTCATGTTGAAAAGCTCGGTATCCTGCAAAACAACCCCTGTATGCCGGAAAAAGTCAGAACGGCGGATATCCTTCAGTGAAACCCCGCCAATGGAAATATGCCCGCTGTAATCCTCATGTTCCTTCAGCAGGAGTTTGAAGAGCGTGGATTTTCCGGCACCAGAGACGCCGACTATCCCAACACGTTCGCCCCGGCGGATTGTGAAGGAAAGATCATGCAGGACCGGGTGCTCCCTGCGGTAGGCGAAGGTGAGTCCGCTGACAGTGATTTCCTTCCAATCCTGCGGAAAATCCTGTTTTCCTGTTTCCGAATCAATTCTGACCGGCTCGCGAAGAGTCATCATCATCCGCGCAACACCGACTTTTGCAGCCAGCAGATCCTGCATGACCCGGGAGAATTCATCTATGTTCTCCCAAATCTTGTCAAAATACGACACAAAGAGCACGAGGAATCCAACATCGTACCGCCCCTGAATGACACTCCACGCGATGAAGGCAGTCGCTGTGACAAGAAACAGACGACCGTAGACAGAGACCACTGTCTCCCGTGCCCGATACCAGAAAATCCTCTTACGGATGTCTGCGAAAAGATTCGTTGCCTGCGCAGTGACGCGGGAGAGAAGAGGCGCGGACATTCCGAGCACTTTGACGCTTCGGATATTGTTGACTGCTTCAAATGCAAGTCCGTGAAATTCCTCCTCCCCTCTGTTCACCGCGTTCTCCATCTTCACAGCGCGACCGATGATGGGGGCTGAAATGATGTAATAGAGAATGAGGAAAATGATCAGCGCGATTGATACACGGAGATCGAAAGTTGCAATGATAATCGTGATGCCAATGAAATTGACGCCCACCTCGATGAGGTTCGTGATCCAGATGCGCAATATCTGATCGACACTCTGCCCTCCCTTGAGCATGCGCTTGAGTTTGTTTCCCGAATTCCCGCGCTCATGCCATGTCAGATCCAGACGAAACAAATGCTGCAGGGTCCTGATTTGTGCATCGAGAGAAAGACGCTCCGAGACGCGATATCCGATCCATTTCGCCTGTTCACGACAGGCGATATGCAGGAGGTACGCGGTTGCCGAAAGTGCGATCAGTCTGAGGACTGCGCCGAAGGGGGCAGCGGTGCCCTGCTGTGTCAGCAGTGAGATGATTTGTGCAAATGCATATGCGGGATACAGGCGCAGGACATCACCCGTCATGCGCAGAATCGTCGCGAACAGGAAACGATATTTGTAGGGCTGCATCAATTCTCCGATATCCCGGATCAGGGCAAACGTTGAATAACGCAGCGTTTCGGGAAAATCCTCTTCCATAAGCCCACTTTACAGGAAGGCGATGACAGAGACGAACTGTGTTCTGTACTCATCACTCTTTATCTTCTGAACGCTTCGAGGTGCAGCAGAGCTATTGTGCCGATGATGCAGACACCGCTTCTCTGATTTTGTGAAACTTCTACAACACCACACTCTTCCTCCGTGTGGAGTGTTCTTGGAAAATAAAAGGTTTAGCATTCTCGAAATCTTTTCTTCCCCCTTTGCGTATGCTCGCGCTTCCGTCAATTTTCCTGGCCGCACTCGCGACCATTCCACTCGGGTTTCTGTGGTATTCGCCGCTCTTCTTTGCGGCCCCCTGGATGAAGATGAACGCGATCAGCACAAAGAAAATGAAGGACGGCCCCGGTGTCATGCCGTTTTTTTTCACGCTGCTGACGAGTCTGGTGCTTGCCTCTCTCATGAGTCTTCTCATTGGATTTCTCAACATTGCGACACTTACCGATGCATGGAAAATCGGCACGATGCTCTGGTTCGGCTTTGATTTCCTGCCGTCCCTCACACGCTCGCTCTTCAGCAAGCGCCCGCTGGCACTCGTTCTTATCGACAGCGGCCATCAGGCGGCGAATATTCTTCTGATCGCGTGGATCCTGATGCTGTCGAAGTAGTATTCGTGTATAGTCGCTCCCATGAAAGCCAAATATGTCGTCATCGGCATTGTCGTCTTGCTCGTTCTCTGGGTATGGACCGGGTACAACGGACTGATTTCGTCCAAAGCGGCCGTGGAAGGTTCGTGGGCGCAGGTGGAGACCCAGTATCAGCGCCGATTCGATCTGATCCCTAATCTGGTGAATACGGTGAAAGGCGCTGCAGAATTTGAGAAAGACACGTTCACCGCCGTCACCGCCGCGCGTTCGCAGTGGCAGAGTGCCGGAACCCGCGATGAAAAAGTCGCCGCGGCATCCGGATTCGATTCTGCATTGTCACGGCTGCTCGTGACCGTGGAGGCATATCCGCAGCTGCAGGCGACGCAGGCGTTCCGCGATTTTATGACGCAACTGGAAGGGACGGAGAACCGCATCGCCACCGCGCGCCGCGATTACAACATGTCCGTGCAGGCCTACAACGTCCTCGTGTCCCGCTTCCCCAAAAACATTCTCGCGGGGGCGTTCGGATTCACCCCCGAAAAACTCTTCGACAGCGACGCTGGTGCGGACAAGGCTCCGGTGGTGGATTTCTGATCATGCATCGTATGCAATTGATTCCGGCGCTGATTATCGCATTTCTCCTGGCGCCGTCTGCGGGTCATGCCTATGACGTTCCGGCCAATGACGGTTTTTACACGCAGGCGTTCCCGGTTATCACGCCTGCGGAGGAGGCGCAGATCGAGGCGGTACTGACGGAGGAAGAGAAGGCCACGGGCAACGAAATCGCCATCCTCGTTGTGGAATCCCTCGATGGAGAGCCAATTGAGGAGGTGGCGAATGCCGTGTACCGCTCGTGGGGCATTGGCAAAAGCGACAGTAATAACGGGATACTGCTGCTCGTCGCGACGGCCGATCAGAAAATGCGTATCGAGGTCGGCTACGGTCTGGAAGGCGCTGTCACTGATCTTGTTGCGAAAGGAATCATCGATAACGACATCGCGCCGTTTTTCCGCGAGGCAAAATACGCGGACGGACTGCGTGCGGGCATCGACGCGCTCAAGAAACATGTTGCCGGTGAATATACGGCGGACCGCTATACGCAGGAAGAATCTGATGGAGGGTTTCTTCCGTTCCTGCTCTTCTTTGTTTTCATCGTCGTCAATTTCTTCGGTGCTTTGTTCTCACGGTCCAAATCGTGGTGGGCGGGTGGTGTGGTCGGTGGTGTCGGGGGTCTGATTCTTGCATTCATTTTCAGCTGGTGGATTGCGATTCCGCTGTTGGTGCTCGTGGGATTGGGCTTTGATTTTCTTGTCTCGAAGAACCCCCAGATGTTCAAACGTGGGGGCCGTGGCGGCGGATTTTTTGGCGGCGGCTTCGGCGGCGGATCGGGAAGGGGCGGTGGTGGAGGGTTCGGGGG
>CAYGGB010000135.1:0-3337 GCA_964349295.1 uncultured Candidatus Peribacteria bacterium
GTCACAGCGCTGACGTTTGAAATCGCTGTTGCGCCGTTCTATCGCCGGGACCGGTTTCTGCCGCTCGTGACGACCATCGGCTGGAGCCTGATCCTGGACGCAGCCCTTCTCCTTCTGTTCAAAGAGCAGCCGAAGAATATTCTGAGCGCCGCAAAGCATTTCGTGGAATTCAGCACCGTCAGAGTCAGTATCGAACAGCTGATCATGATTGCCGGGACGTTCTTGTTCCTGATCGGCGTCGGATGGCTGCTCCATGCGACCCCGTTCGGCCGGAAAATTCGCGCGACCGTCCAGCATGCGGACGCGGCGCGGAGTCTCGGCATCTCCTCATCGCTGCTGCACCGCATCGTCTTTATCGGCAGCGGTATTCTTGCCGGGTTCGGCGGTATCTACATCGGCATCGATCAGAATCTGACCCCGACTCTCTCGTTTCCCATCACGATCAAAGCCTATGCGGCACTCATCGCGGGAGGGAAAGATAACTTTTGGGGCACAATTTTCGCCGCGTACCTTATAGCGATGATCGAACAGCTCGCAGTGGGAACGCCCTGGTGGTTCGGTTCGTATATTTCCGCCGGATTCCAGAGTGTTGTCGCACTGGTCTTCATCATCGTGATTCTCCTCATCAAACCGTCAGGAATTTTCTCCCGCACAACGCGCACCGCCTGATATGGAATTCACCCTTCACCTGCTGGCCAGTATCGCGATGTACCTCCCGAATGTTCTGGGATTCAATCTGATTTTCGGCAAAGGCAAGATTTTTCACTTCGGTCCGATCGGCGTTTCGATCGTGGCTGCGTACGGATGCTTTGTGACGCTCGACGCAACAGGAAGCTATCTCATGGCAGTCACGGTCGGGGCGGCACTCTCACTGCTGGTATCTGCATTGTTCGCCTGGCTGTCGTTCCGACTGGATCCAGACGGTCTGGGCATTCTCTCGATCGCCGCCCATCTGGTGATCCTCACCGTTGTCCTGAACTGGTCGTCGATGACGCGCGGTGCGCTCGGTCTGCCACGTATTCCCCGCATGACGTTCCTTGATTCCGCTCCGGCGTTCGCGCTCGCGGTGACGGTGATCGCCGTCTGCTGGATCATTTTCCTGCTGATACTGGAACGAAGCTCTTTTGGCAGGCAACTTGAAGCCCTTGCCGAACATGAGTGGTACGCCAAATCGCTCGGCATCAGCCGGACACGGGTCCACATGATCGCATTTTTGATCGGGGGGATCGGCGCGCTGCTCAGCAACGTCTTCTATCATCAGTATATTCATCTCGTCTATCCCAGTGATTTCGGTTTTCCCGTCTTCATTTTCCTGATCATGATCGTCGTCGCCGGCAAGCCGGGCAGCGTCCTGGGCGTCACGCTCTCGACGATCCTTCTCGTGCTGCTTAGGGAAAGCATCCGGTTCGTCCCGCTGAGTGCTGATATCCTCGGTCCGGTACGCCTGCTGATCTTTGGCGTGATTCTGCTTGGGGCAGTTTGGTATCGGAGGGATACACTTTTTCCGAAAAAGAGGACGATCTGAGTGCCCCCTCGTACGCTCGCGTTGCGACGCGAGCTACTCAGGATGACACGACACGTTAAAACAATGCCCCTCGATACGAAAACGCTCCGGCGTTTACTACTCGGGGCGTCAAATTTTGGGTAGCCGAGTAACTCCGCGCAGCGGAGTTACGAGGCCCCCTTGATAAAGGGCCGTGTCATCCCGAGTAGAAATTGTCGCAACAATTTCGTACGAGGGATGACGAAGAAAATGGCATTACTCCCTTTCATGCAAAAGTCTGATAATATCAATGCCAGTGAATCTTTCCCAAACCATCCTCGGCATCGACTTTGAGAATCCGACCGTCCTCGCCTCAGGAATCATGGGCATCACCGCCAGCAGCTGGAGGCTGGTTGCCGATCACGGCGCGGGAGCGATCACGACGAAATCGTTGTGGCTGCATGAACACAAAGGCCACCGCAATCCCACGATCATCTCGACGGAACACTGGACGCTCAACGCTGTCGGAGTGCCCGATGCGGGGCCCGAGAAGGCACGGGAGGAAATCGGGGATTTCATGAAAAACAAGCCCGTTCCGCTGATTGCAAACATTATCGCGGAGAGTGTGGAGAATTACGCGCTGACCGCTGAATCATTACTGCCGCTCAAGCCAGATTTTCTGGAAGTGAACATCAGCTGCCCGAACATCGAAGACGAATTCGGACGGCCGTTCGCGTGCTCTGCCGTGGACGCAGCTGCAGTAACGAAGGCGGTGAAGAAAGTCTCGAAGAAAATCCCCGTCTTCATCAAGCTCTCCCCCAACGTCGATAACATCGGAAAGATTGCGCTTGCGTGTGCAAAAGCCGGAGCCGACGGCTTTACGGTCATCAACACGGTCGGCCCCGGTATGGCTATTGATCTGCGCAGCCGGATGCCGATCCTGGCAAACAAGGTCGGAGGCCTCTCGGGCCCCGGCATCAAGCCGATCGCCGTAAAATGCATTGCCGACGTCTACGCTGCAACAGACGGAAAACTCCCCATCATCGGCACCGGCGGCGTCTACACAGGCGAAGATGCCATTGAGCTGATGCTCGCTGGCGCCAGTCTGATCGGCATCGGAACTGCTGTCGCGGACCGCGGTCTCACCGTGTTCAAAAACGTCTGCGACGAGATGCAGATGTGGTGCACGAATGAAGGGGTGGATGATGTGAAAGAGCTGGTGGGAGGGATGCACAGAGCGCTCACGGACCATGCTCGTTTCTTCGTTTCTTCGTAACTTCGTCAAACGTTCGACGAAGACACGAAGAAACGAGCACGTTCGTTCCTCCGAAACTCTATGACCTCCATCTCCCTTCAGTCCCGGCTGCCCCGCACCTACCGCATCAAAGCGATCAAACAGGAAACCGAAATGGTGCGGACGTTCACGTTTGACGGCTCCCTCGGCGCACGCCCGGGGCAGTTTGTGATGGTGTGGCTGCCAGGAGTAGATGAAGTGCCGATGAGCGTGGCCGATGACAACGGCGCGGAGACCAAGATCACGTTCTTTGCGGTCGGCGATATGACGAACGAATTCGCGAAGCTGCAGGTGGGCGATCTTGCGGGGCTGAGAGGTCCGTTCGGCACGCACTACGAATGGGAACCCGGGCAGCACATCGTGCTTGTGGCGGGCGGATATGGGGCGGCACCCATGTACTTTGTCGCCAAGGAGACTGTCGGGCACGGCTGCACGCTGGAAGTGATCGTCGGCGCGCGCGGGAAGGAACATCTTTTGTATCTCAAAGAACTGGAGGCTCTGCCGCACGTCTCTCTCCACATCGCAACGAATGACGGATCGGAGGGATACAAAGGATTCAA
>CAYGGB010000136.1:0-3320 GCA_964349295.1 uncultured Candidatus Peribacteria bacterium
CTTCTGGATGTGCGCGACCTTCTTGATGTCCATCTCCATTTCGACTGCGAGTTCCTCCAGTGTCGGCTCGCGGCCGAGTTCCTGGACGAGACGGCGCTGCGTGTGCGTCAGTTTGTTGATGGTTTCGACCATGTGCACCGGGATGCGGATGGTGCGGGCCTGGTCGGCAATGGCGCGGGTGATGGCCTGGCGGATCCACCAGGTCGCATATGTGGAGAACTTGAAACCGCGCTCGGGATCGAACTTTTCGACCGCGCGGAACAGACCGATGTTGCCCTCCTGGATCAGATCAAGGAACGAAAGACCCCGACCGATGTACTTCTTCGCAATACTGACCACAAGGCGAAGGTTGGCTTCGGCAAGCTGTTGTTTCGCACCGGCATCCCCTTTCCTGATCCTGCGGGCCAGTTCGACTTCTTTGCGACCGTCGATAAGCGGCACACGGCCGATTTCCGAAAGGTACATGCGGACGGAGTCGTTGCTGATTTCGAGCAGATCGATCTCGCGCTCTTTTTTCTTCTTCTTGCGCTCCTCTTCGCTCAGATCCTTGTCGCTGTCGACAGCAATACCGGCCATCGCAATCATGCGGACGGCAGCATCATCCACCTCATCGCCGACCACTTCGACTTTTTCATCTCCATCTGCATCCTCTTTGTCATCATCGTCATCTTTGTCATCGTCCGCCCCCGCAGCCGTCGCCTCCGCGATATCTTCGGTCGGCTCAGGCATCTCCAGCGTGGTTCCGCGGGACTTCTTGTCCCAGATCAGCGCTTCTTTCACATCAATGACCTGAATGCCCAGATCGACGAAGAGCGTGTAGATTTCGTCGAGCATGTCGACGTTCTCTTCGGCGTTGGGGACGGCAGAGATGATTTCCTGGTGCGTGACGTACCGTTGCTCACGACCTTTTTTGACAAGATGCTTCACCTGTTCGGGAAACTTCTTGAGATCATCATCCGTCGGCTGCACGATGAATTTTCTGGGGTGTGAGGCCATAGTCGAAGACAGGATAGTTAAACAGATAGAGGAGGGAAAGGGCAAGCGGGAAATGAAGAAGACGACGATGCCAAGGAAGCCGATGAAGCCGAAGAAAGGATTCCGAGGATTTTGAGGAGTCCGACGGTTCGAAGAAGATGCCCGTCGGCATCCTCGGCTTTTTCGGCTCTCCTCGGCTTCCTCTTCACGTCACGAAGCCATCTTCATCAATTTTAATACTTGCTGGTACTGATTGAGCAACTGCACCTCCTCCGCCTGCTGACCTCCCTTCCGTGCATCCAGAAGCCGCTTGGTGATCTCCTCTTGCTTGGCATGAAGCGCATCGCGGTTCGCCCGCTTGCAGTGTTTGCGGAGTTCCCGGACGGCGAGGCTTTCGGACCAGTCGTCGAAAGCATGTTCCTCGCAATAGAGCGACAGGACGGCTATACGTTCACGGTGTTCCTCGGGGAGGCTCTGCGTATCGATACGGAGATCCTGACCGGGAGGAAGTTCCTTGAGCGCACCATAAAGGACCGCTCCCATCCCTTGTTCGGGGGCGATCAGCTCGGGAAGCAGATGACGAAGCTGGGGATAACAGAGAAAAAGCCCGAGTGCAATCTCGAGACTGGTGAACAGGTCGCGCGAATCGATGAGCGGTGCAGAATCCGCCGACGCAACATGACGCGGCGTTTCGTGACCGGCTTTGCGGAGATCTTCGTCGAGCGCACTCTCGGTCGTCTGGAAAATCGCCGCCGCTTTGACGATGTAATCGCGACGTTCAACGGAGGACTGCAGTGCACTGAGCAGTGTCATGAGGCGACGCAGCGCCTCGCGCCGGGGAACCGCGGCGGTGAGGTCCTGCGATTGCAGCTGATGCAGAACGGTTTCGAGGTAGGGAGACGCGGATGATGTCAGCAGTCTTTTAAGAAGTTCCGGATCGGACTGGAGCGTGTCGGCAGGATCTTTCTCGGGCAAGACGATCGCCTCCGCATGCACGCCCTGCGCACTGAGCATCAGGAACGCCCGCTCCATCGCCTCCTGCCCCGCGCGGTCGGAATCGAGACAGAGCGTGACGGTCTCGCAGTAGCGCTTGAGCAGTTTGACATGCTGTTCCGTCAAAGCCGTGCCACATGTGGCAACCGCATGCGTCGCACCGACACGATGACACGCCAGAACATCAAAATATCCTTCCACCAGAAGCGCTCTCCCCTTTTCTCTGATTGCATCTTTGGCGTGATGGATACCGTACAGGACACCGCTTTTGTGGAAGAGAATGCCGTCGCTGGAGTTGATATACTTGGCGTCGTCATCGCCGAGAGTTCGTCCCCCAAAACCGATCAGGAGCCCCTGCGCGTCGTGAATCGGAAACATCAGACGGTTGCGGAACCGGTCGTAGATCCGTTCTTCCTGCAGCTCGCGCTGGACGCCAAGGCCAGCCCCCAGAATTTCTTTGCGGCTGAATCCGTTGTTGAGGAGGCCTTCATACGTTGCGGAAAACGAATCGGGGGCGACACCGATTTCAAACTGGTCGATCTGTTCCTGCGGAATCGCCCGCTTTTGGAGGTACTGGATCGCCACCGGTGAATTTTTCAGTTGATCCTTATACAAGCGAAGTGCCCCCTGCAGACATTCCCGCGCCCGGTCTTTCTCATCTTTCTTCACTATTCCCCCTGCACCCGGGAACGGGTGCGCTGGAAGTTTCACCCCCGTTTTCTCCGCCAGCTCCCGGATCGCCTGCGGGAAATCGCAGCCCTCGATCTTCTGGTAAAAACTGAAAATATCGCCACCGGACCGGCACGCGAAGCAGTACGCGATGCCTTTGTCGGGTGAGACAAGGAAACTCGGATGCGAATCGTTGTGAAACGGACAGAGGCACACGAAATTCCGGCCTTTTTTGGTCAGCTGCGCATATTGTCCGACCAGCTGTTCGATCGGGAGCCGCATCTTTATTTCGGTGACGCTGTCCATGGGGTGGGAGTATAGCGGGGAACCGGGAGGTCTTTGAAAGAAATTCTTGTAAGGATTCCGAAGATTCCAAAGAGTCCAAGGACCAGTCGGAAAGCGAGAATCTGGAACTTTCTATCGCAACACTACGACCTCGCCAACTCATCCTCGGAATCCTTGGACTCCTTGGAATCCTAGCTCTTCGCCACTACCCACCTCGGCAACCGGTTCTTCAGAATCCCCTTCAGCGCCAGGCTCGTCCCGATGATGAGATCATTGCACCGGAGAATCGGATCGCCTTTCACGTCCGGCGAGCAGGAAATATCTTTGCCATCTAGAAGCGTATCCACATCCGACTGCGGAATATCCAGAACATTCATCGTCGCCTCCTGTCCTCGCAG